>NZ_LIRG01000073.1:281-11459 GCF_001419695.1 Streptomyces prasinopilosus | reverse complement strand
GGGCACCGCCGGCCGGCCGGGCGCCCTCGTGGATGAGGGCGCCCGGCCGGCCGGCGGTGCCCCTGTTCCGGTCGTGGGCCGCGGGTCCGCGCATGTCCGCCGCGGTGGTGGGTACGGCCCTCCCGTGCGGGGTGTCGCGGAAGCGGCCGCGGGGCGAGGGGTGTCGGAAGTGATACGAAAGCTGCAGGCGGTCGCGCTGGACTGCGCCGACCCGGTACGGCTCGCGGAGTTCTACGCGGAGCTGCTCGGCGGCCGGGTGGTCGCGGACCCGGAGGATCCCGGCTGGGTCGAGGTGCACGGGTTCGAGGGGACGCCACTGGCCTGCCAGCGGGTGGACGGCTACCGGCCGCCCGAATGGCCCGGGCAGGAGCGCCCGCAGCAACTCCACCTGGACTTCGACGTGGACGATCTCGACGGAGAGGAGCGGCGGGTGCTCGCCCTCGGTGCGACCGTGCTGGAGCGGACGGACCGGCTCCGCCCGGGGGCCAACTGGCGTGTCTACGCGGACCCGGCCGGCCATCCGTTCTGCCTCTGCCTCCACTGAGTCCGGCGGGGCCGCCGTCGTCCTGGCTCCCCGGTCGCCGCGGCCGCCCCGGTCTCCGCCGCCCGTACGGGTGCCGCGCATGCGCTGCCGGCCGATGCGGCCTTCTCTTCGTCGAAGGAGGGCCGGCCCGGGAGGGTTTCCTCCCGGGCCGGCCCTCCGCCGTTCCGGTCGCGGCCCGGCGCCCCGGGTCACGGTGCCGGGTCGGTCAGCAGGCGCCCACCGGTTCGGAGGTCCGGCAGATGTTGCCGGTGAACTCGTTGTCCTTGCCCTCGGCGTCACGGGTGGCCAGGTCCGCCGGGAGGTTGCCCAGCACGAGGTTGCCGCGGATGACGTTCCGGTCGTTGGCGACGCCGTCCATGCTGCCGAACACGACGATCCCGCCGGAGTACGGCGAGTCGCCCCTGTTGTCGCGGACCGAGTTCTGCGTCACCAGCGCCTTCTCCGTGCCGACGAGGACGATGCCGACCCCTTGGAGGTGGGGCAGGCGTGCGGCGGCGGGGCAGTACCTGTTGTTCTCGTGGACCGCGTTGCGGCGGACGGTCAGGTCGCCCACCGTGCGCGGCAGCACGACGAAGACGCCGGCGCAGTTCCCGGTGACGAGGTTGTGCTCGACGGTGAGGTTCCCGAGCCGGCGGGTGGTCATGCCGATCCGGTTGCCCGTCAGACGGTTGCCGCTGATCACCGTGCCACGGGTGTCGTAGGTCCTGCTCTCCGCGTCGGCCTCGAACACGTTGGCGGTGTAGAGCCCGGCGTCGCCGTTGCCGCTCGCGGTGTTGTAGCGGATCGAGGCGCGGGTGGAACGATCCTGCGCGATGCCCCACCGGCCATTGTCCCGGGCGGTCACCCGGTGGACCTCCAGCCGGTCGGTGCGCGTGGCCGAGACGCCGTTCTTCTTGAACCCTTCGACGGTGAGCGAGTGGATCCGCACCCCGGTGACGGGGTGTTCGTCCGTGCCGGTGACGCAGATGCCGTTGCCCGCCTCCGTGCACGCGTCCGGTGCCTTGCCGTCCTCACCGGGCACGATCACGGTCTGCCCGCCCGCACCCCGGAGGGTCAGCGGCTTGGTGATCGTGACGCTTCCGCGGTAGGTGCCCCGCGTCAGGACGACGGTGGCTCCGGGTGCGGCCGCGTCGACGGCCTTCTGGACGGACTGGCCCGGAAGGACCACTTGTTCGGGTGCGCTGCGGGCGGAGGCGGCCGGAGCGAGGACGCCCATGCCGGCGACTAGGGGCGCGATGGCGCAAGTCAGGGCTGTGACCTGGTATTTCCTCATGCGCCCGACGTTATGGTCCGCTTTGCGGCGTCGCCACTCTTGGCGACCATACGGATACGGAAAGCCGCCGATCGGACTCATCGGCGGCCCTGTCGCCGGGGCCAGGCCCTTCCTCCGGTCCGGCGCCGGGTCCCGGCCCTCCCTCCGACCGGGCGTCAGGAAGAGGGGTGGGCGCTCACGGTGCGAGGGCCTGGTCCAGGTCGGGGTAGCAGGTGATGAGGCCGTCGAGGCGGACGAGTTGCAGGACGCGCAGGACGGGGGCGGTGGGCGCGGCGATGCGGATCCAGCCGTCGGCCGCGGTGACGTGCTTGTAGGCGGCGATGAGGGTGTTGATGCCGCTGGAGTCCATGAAGGTGACCCGGCTCATGTCGACGACGACGCGGGGCCGGTCGTCGGTGAGTGCGTTCAGGGCCTGCCGCAGGTGCCCGCAGGTGTGGTGGTCGATCTCTCCGGTCGGGTGGAGCACGCGGATGCCGTCGGTGGTGGTGGTCGCGACCGACAGTCCGCCGGTCTGTCCGGCTCGTTCGCTGTCCGGTACTGGTTCCTCGGCCATATCGGTGATACTTGCACACCGTGCCCCGTGCCCGGAGTGCCGCCCCGCGCGGCCGGGCCGGTGCCCTGCCGCCGGAGAGGGGCGCCGAGCGGCGGACACGGGGCGTTTACCAGCGTGAACTCGGGTATGCGCCGGGGGTGCGAGCCGGGAAGCGAAGGCGATGGGATGGGACCTGTGTCCATGGGCGAGGACGGAGCCACGCCGGACCGGCCGGCCCTGCGGACCACGGTGGCTCTGGACGGGGAGGGCGCGTCCATCGCCCGGGCCCGCCACCTCGCCGTGGACTTCCTCACCCGGATGCGGGCCGAGCACGGCCTGAGCGTCTCGCAGCGCGCCCTGGACCTGACGCAGCTGGTGGTCAGTGAACTGGTCACCAACGCACGCAAGTACGCGCCGGGCCCCGTGCTGATGGACCTGCGGATCGCGGGCGGCACGGTGGAGGTGGTGGTGTGGGACTCCGAGCCGGCACTGCCGATGCCGAGGGGCGCCGACGCGGAGCGGGTGGGGCAGCACGGGCTGGAGATCGTCATGGCCGTCGTGCAGAGCCTCGTGGTCGAGCGGGAGCCCGTGGGCAAGCGCGTCGTCGCCCGCATCGCCCTGGTCGACGACCCGCTCGACGACCCGGTCGGCAGTCCCGCCGAACCGGGACCCGTGTGACGGCTTCCCTATAGAACGAAGGGGACGAGTGAGCGGGGAGGTCCCCCCGCTCACTCGCCCCGGACGGGCCGCCGCGGTCGCCGGGCCGTCGCCGGGCCGGTGGTGCCGTCTCCTCACTCGGGGTGGTCGGGGCGCTGCGCGGGAGGCGTGCCGCCGCCCTCGCCGCCGCCCTTGTCACCGCGGTCCGTGCCGTGGGCCGGGGTCCCGCCCCGGGACTCCTGCGACGCCTTGAGTTCCCGGCTGTCCTGCGGTGTGCCCGCGCCCTTGTCGCTGCGCCGCATCTCCGGCTGCTGTGGATTCGACATCGCGCTTCAGCCTCTTTCCCGGTTCGTACAGTTCGCGCGTTTCATACGCTTCATACGCTTCGTGCGCTTCGTGCTCTTCACTCGGTTCGCGCGGATCGACCGGGTCGGTTCACGGTTCGGGGGATCCGCCCGTTCGCTCCGCGCACCGACGCGGGTAACCGGAGGGTTCCGGTGCCAAACGTGTGAGGCTCCCGGGCCGGACGACGGGACCCCGCCGGCCACCGGCCGGCGGGGTCCCGCGGGCGGGCGGCTCAGGAGCGCGGGGCGCCGGTCAGCCGGATGATCATTCCGCTGCGGGGACGCGTGGGGACGCGGTTCAGGGGGATGGTCAGGTCCTGTGCCGGGACCTCGTGGGGCAGGTCGGCCAGCCGCCGCGACAGCGCCTCCAGGAGGCCCACGGTCATGGCCTCGCCCGGGCAGCGGTGTCCGGTGCGGGCGTCGGCGCCGCCCTGCGGGATCAGTACGTCGCGGCCGGGCGGACGCTCGAGGAAACGCTCGGGGCGGAAGGCGTACGGGTCCTTCCACAGGCGTTCGTCGTGGTTCTGGCCGTAGACGTCCAGGAGGACGAGTCCGCCCGCCGGGACCTTCCGGCCCTCCCAGGTCAGGTCGGTGACGGCCCGGCCGCCCAGGAAGGGGGCAAAGGGGTAGAAGCGGCGGACCTCGTGGGCGAAGGCGGTGGCGAACGCGGCGTCGCCCGACCTCAGCCGCCGCCCGTTCCCGGGCCACCGGTGCAGCGCGTGCGCGGCGAAGGCGACGAACCAGCTGAGCGCCACCGTGGGCCGGACGACGTTGAGCAGTTCCACCGCGGCGACCCGGGGCGTCAGCTCGGCACCGGAGGCGTCGCGGTGGCGGCAGACGCGTTCCAGCACGGAGTCCGCCGGCGCCCGGACCGCCCCCGACCTGACCTCGGTCACCAGTGCGCCGAACCGCTTCTCCTGGCGCGAGCGGGCCCGCCTGGCCCGCCAGTGCCGGGCACCGGGCGTGGCGAAACCGTCCACCATGGCCAGCAGGTCGCGCGCCAGCGCCTCCTCCTCGTCCTCGGCCAGCGGGACCCCGGCCCAGCGGCAGACGCCCCGGGTGACCACGCGGCCGACGGCGTCGAAGAGCACCACGTCCGCCTGCTCCCGCCAGCCCGGTACCGCCTCGTCCCAGGCGGCGGTGATGTGCTCCGCCGAGCCCGCGACCGCGTCGGCCTCCAGCAGAGGCAGGAAGAGGGACTTGCGGGCCCGGTGGGCCTCGCCGTCGAGCGTGTGGACCGCCCCGTGGCCGAAGAGCGTGCTCACGACCGGGCCGGGGAGGGCGCCGTGGCGCCGGACGTGCCGTTCGTCGTAGAAGAACCGGACCGCGTCGGGGCCCCGCACGACCAGGGCCGGGTGGCCGAGGAGGCGCAGGTTCAGTGCGGTGTCGTCCTCGGCGCGCAGGAGGTCGGGCAGCCAGGCGTACCCCTCGGTCAGCAGGGCCAGGGACTCGGGGACCGGTCGGTGAGGGCTCATCCCCGTGGAGTGCCCGGGACGGGCACGACGACACGGCGACGACCGCGGTCCCGGCCGGGGCGGCGGCCACGGCCACGGCCATGGCCGCGGTCACGGATCCGGCCGAGGACGGCCGGGGACGGCTGCGTCCGGGACGACGACGGCCGGGACCGCCTCACTCCTGCCGCTCCGGCTTCCTGCCGGTGCCAGGTTCCGCCAGTTTCCGGTGGGCCGCCGCCTTGACCCCGTCGGGGACCACCCTCCCGGCCAGCCCTTGCGCCTTGGCCTTCAGGGATCCGGTGACGACCTTCTTCTCGCCCTTCACGATCGCCTTGAACGCCTGCTCGGCGACCTGGGCGGGATCGTCCTTCTTCATGGTGCCGATCCGGGTGTCGTCCGCCATTCCCGCCCGGCGGAAGAAGTCCGTCTCGGTCGCGGCCGGCATGAACGAGGTGACCGTCACGCCGGTGCCCCGCACCTCCTCCCACAGCGCCTGGGCGAAGGACTGCACGAACGACTTGGACGCGTTGTAGACGGGCTGGAAGGGGCCGGGCAGCGTCGAGGCGACGGACGAGGTGAAGGCGAGCCTGCCCGCGCCCCGGGCCACCATGGCCCGCAGCAGCGGCTTGGCCAGCCGGACGGTCGCGGTGACGTTGAGGTCGATGACCGCCTGGTCGTCGGCGGGATCGGTGTCCACGAAGGCGCCGCCCCGGCCGACCCCCGCGTTCAGGACGGCGACGTCCACCGTCAGTCCGTCGAGCGCGGCCGGCAGGGCGTCCACGCCCGCGCCGGTCAGGAGGTCGGCACGCACCGCGCGCACCTGCGCACCGGTCGTCCGCAAGCTCTCCGCCGCGGACTCCAGTCGTTCGTCCTCGGCGTTCACCACTAGGTCGTAGCCGTGTGCCGCGAACTGCCGGGCCAGTTCGTATCCGATTCCCCCGGACGCGCCGGTGATCAGGGCGAGGGGGCGTGTGTCGGTCATGCCGACCGGGTATCCGCCGCGCCCCGGGCCAAGCCTCCGTTCGGGACGCAACGGGACGGGAGGCGGCGGGGAGGGAGTCCGTTACCGGGCACGGCGTCCGGGAACCCGGACCGCGCCCACGGAGCCGCCCCGGCAGGCCGGCGGTCGACACGTCGACGGCGTCGGCACGCGGGGGCGGGCGGTACGACCGGAGAAAGGAATGCGATGACCAAGGCGCGAGACATCATGACCGGCGGAGCCGAGTGCGTCGGCGCCGAGGAGACGGTGCTGGACGCGGCCCGCAAGATGAAGGACCTCGGGGTCGGGGCGCTGCCGATCTGCGGCACCGACAACCGGCTCAAGGGCGTCCTGACCGACCGGGACATCGTGGTGAAGGTACTGGGCGCGGGCAAGGACCCCGCGACGTGCCGGGCCGGGGAACTGGCCCAGGGCGAGGCCGTCACCATCGGCGCCGACGACGACGTGGAGGAGATCCTGCGCACGATGACCGAGCACAAGGTGCGCCGCCTGCCGGTGATCGACGGGCACGACCTGGTCGGCATGGTCGCCCAGGCCGACGTCGCCCGTTCCCTGCCCGACCCGCAGGTGGGCGACCTGGTCCAGGCCCTGTCCACCGACTGACTCCCCACCGGTCCCCGGGCCCCGGCCGCTCGCCCGGAACCCAGGGGGAGTAACGGCCGGGGCCCGGGGCAGACGGTCCGTGTAGAGCCCATGCGAGTGGTGGCAGAAGGGACGATTTCCGATGCTCATGGCACACCCGGACGTGCTGAAGGACCTGATCGGACAGTACGAGACGCTGTGCACCCTGTACGCCGAGAACGGCAGCGAGGAGGCGCGCCGTCGCATGGACGACGTCGCGTACACCCTGTGTGTGTCCACCGGCACCCGTGACATCGAGTCCGCCCTCGTCGCCGCCCGCCACCGGCTGCCCGGGGCCCGGGCCGCCGAGGACTCCCTCGTCGCCACCTGAGGGCTCCCGCCGCGCACGGCGCGCGGAGCACACGACGCGCGGAGCCGGCGGCTCGTACACCGGTGACCGGCTCCGCGCCCGGCGCCCGGGAAATCCCGCCGGAAGCGGCCCCGGCACACCGTTGTCCGCCCTCCCCGGTGCGGGGCTCCGTCCTCGCGGCCGGAGCAGAGAATTAACGGGCCACCGGGACCCGGCTCCCGTTATATCTGTATCCGCGGATCGAGAGTTTCACGGAACCGTGCGGACAGTTTCTCTGCGGTAACGACCGGAGCGGAATTCTTCACCGCACACGGACCGCCGCAACGTGCTACTGTCGTTCCCGGTTGCAGTTGTGGTTCCCGAATTCCAAGTTCTTCCCGGTCGGCTTTTTCGCCACTGGAAGCGCCTTTTGGCACCGGTCTTTTCCGGCGGGGTGATCATCGCGGCGACACGGCGTCCGTACAGTGCGGGCGCCGACTCACTGCCCCGAAGGAGAAAAGACATGGCTACTGGCACCGTGAAGTGGTTCAACGCGGAAAAGGGCTTCGGCTTCATCGAGCAGGACGGCGGCGGCGCCGACGTGTTCGCCCACTACTCGAACATCTCCGCCTCGGGCTTCCGTGAGCTGCTCGAAGGCCAGAAGGTCAGCTTCGACATCGCGCAGGGCCAGAAGGGCCCGACGGCCGAGAACATCGTTCCCGCCTGACGTCGACGCACACGTGCAGCTGGGGCCCGCATCCTTCGGGGTGCGGGCCCCAGCTGCATGCACGTCCCGCGGCGGGTTCCGCCCGCGGGACGGCCGCGGAGCCCGGGCCCCGCGCGCACGGACGCCTTTTTCACGGGTTCCGCCTCCCGGAGACGCCAGAACGTCTCCCCTCCCCCGGACCACATCGTGGCGCACGTTTCATTTCGCGCCCCATTCGGCCGTTCTTGCAATTCTCCGAGCTGCTCACTGCCCCGGGAATTCCTTGATATGTGCCGCATCAAGGAAGGTCTCGCATGAACAGCACCCGCACGAACGACCGATTCGCCCGCACCCGGAACGGCGGCGACACCCCCGGAAAGAACGGCAAACGGTTCGGCTCGTCGTTCTCGGGGCGTTCCGGCGGCCCGGCGCGCTCCGGCGGTCCCGGTCGCCGTCCCGCCGCGCTCCGGGGCGAGTTCGCCCTCCCGAAGACGATCACTCCGGCGCTGCCCGCCGTGGCGGGCTTCGCCGACCTCGGCATGCCCGCGGAGCTGCTGGCCGCGCTCGGCGCGCAGGGCGTGACCGTTCCGTTCCCGATCCAGGCCGCGACGCTGCCGAACTCGCTGGCCGGCCGTGACGTCCTCGGCCGGGGGCGCACCGGTTCCGGCAAGACCCTCGCCTTCGGGCTGGCCCTGCTGGCCCGTACGGCCGGGCGCCGCGCGGAGCCCGGGCAGCCGCTGGGCCTGATCCTCGTACCGACGCGTGAGCTGGCGCAGCAGGTCACCGACGCGCTGACGCCGTACGCCCGCTCCGTGAAGCTGCGCCTGGCCACGGTCGTGGGCGGGATGCCGATCGGCCGGCAGGCCGGCGCGCTGCGCCGCGGCGTCGAGATCGTCGTCGCCACTCCCGGCCGTCTCAAGGACCTCATCGAGCGCGGCGACTGCCGGCTGGACCAGGTCGCCGTCACCGTCCTCGACGAGGCGGACCAGATGGCCGACATGGGCTTCATGCCGCAGGTCACCGCCCTGCTGGACCAGGTCCGTCCCGGCGGCCAGCGCATGCTGTTCTCCGCCACGCTCGACCGCAACGTCGACCTGCTCGTGCGCCGCTACCTGAGCGACCCCGTCGTGCACTCCGTCGACCCGTCGGCCGGCGCGGTCACGACGATGGAGCACCACGTGCTCCACGTCCACGGCGCGGACAAGAACGCGGCCGTCACCGAGATCGCCGCACGCGACGGCCGCGTGATCATGTTCCTGGACACCAAGCACGCCGTCGACCGGCTCACCGAGCACCTCCTGAACAGCGGGGTGCGGGCCGCCTCCCTGCACGGGGGCAAGTCACAGCCGCAGCGCACCCGTACGCTCACGCAGTTCAAGAACGGGCACGTCAGCGTGCTGGTGGCGACCAACGTCGCCGCGCGCGGCATCCACGTCGACAGCCTCGACCTCGTCGTCAACGTCGACCCCCCGACCGACCACAAGGACTACCTCCACCGCGGTGGCCGCACGGCCCGCGCCGGGGAGTCCGGCAGCGTCGTCACGCTGGTCACCCCGGGCCAGCGCCGTGCCATGACCCGCCTCATGACGATGGCCGGCGTCGTGCCGCAGACCACCCAGGTCCGGGCGGGCGCGGAAGCCCTGCACCGCATCACCGGCGCCCAGGCTCCCTCCGGCGTCCCGGTCGTCATCACCGCACCGGTGGTCGACCGTCCCAAGCGCAGCGCCTCCTCCCGCGGTCGGCGCCGCTCCGTTCCGGCGGCCCGGCGCGCGCCCGCACGGCCCGCCCCCGACGCCGCGGCCTAGACCCCGGACCCCGAACCCCGGACCCCGGGGTCCGGAACCGGGAACCGTCCTGAGCAGGAAGCCGGTCCATCTCCGTAGGAGGCACCTCTTGACGCTGATCCAGACGCATTCCCGCCCGACGGGCACCGACGCCGTGTCCAGGACGGCCACCGAGGCCATGGACGCGGCCGGGCCCCAGGTCTGGGACGACATGACCGTCGAGGTGGCGCTGTCCGTGATGGCCGCCGCCCGGACGGGGCACCTCGTCGTCTGCGACGAGGACGGGCGGTGCTCCGGCCTGGTCACCCGGGAGCGGCTCACCGCCGTGCGGGAGGGAGGCGGATACACCGATCGGGTCCGCCTGCGCGACATCTCCGACGGCAGCGCCCTCTTCGCCTCGCCCCTGACCCCGGTGGCCGAGGCCGAACAGGTGATGCGCCACCGGCGGCTGGGGGTCCTGCCGGTGGTCGACGACCGCGGCAACGCCCTGGGCGTCCTCACCCTCTCCCGCTGAACCGCCTCGCGCCACGGGCCCGTCCCGCCGGGGACGGCGGGGAGGGCGGGGAGGGCGGCCCCGGCTCCACGCGTCTTCCCGGGCTGCCGTCCCGGGCCGGTCCGCACCGCCCGGCCTGACGGCGCGGCGGACCGCCGGCGGGCCCGGCAGGGCTCCCGTGCGCCGTGAGGTGGTGGGGTACGGGTCAGACGTCCGCCTTGTGCCCGGCTCCGACATCGCGGCGTCGCAGTTCTTCGTTGATGCGCTGGGCCTCTTCGAGTTGGTCCTCCAGGATGATGATGCGGCAAGCCGCCTCGATGGAGGTGCCCTGGTCGACCATCTCCCGGGCGCGGGCGGCGATACGCAACTGGTAGCGGGAGTAGCGGCGGTGGCCGCCCTCGGAGCGCAGAGGCGTGATCAACCGGGCCTCGCCGAGAGCCCGCAGGAAGGCGGGCGTGGTACCGAGCATCTCCGCCGCCCGCCCCATGGTGTACGCGGGGTAGTCGTCGTCGTCGATGCGGTCGAGCGGTGTGTCTGCGGTCATCTGCACCTCTGATGGGGGAATGCGTCGAGGGGCCTTGGTGCCGTACGGCACCAAGGCCCCGAGGGATTTGTAACACCATCGACCGGCTTCTTGCGAGTCCGGTCTTCTATTTCCGCACCGGCCCCCGACAGAGGGGCGGAGAGTGCGGGGATCGCGGATGCGTGACCGTGGGACCACCTTCCGTTCCGGGGCCTGCGGTACCCGAGTGAACCGTTCTCACCCGGGCGATCCTGATGGCGTTCGCCTCCTTTTCTCTTTCTTCTGACGAACCTCTTGGTCCTGCGGGTCCTGCGTACTGCCGGCGGCCCTGACGAGGCCGCCCGGCCCGGCGGCCAGCGGAGGGACCCACAGTCCGTTCCGGCCCCACCACTCCGCCGCCGTGCCGTGATCTTCGTTCCGTGCGGGCAGTTCGTGTCTGCCGCGCCTTGTACGACTTCTTGGCTACGACAGACAGATTAACTCCCTCGCGGCCGCATGTCTACATCAGCCACAACAGATTTCAGTCCGTACGAGTGAAAGGTTCCGCGCCGGCACCCGCCGGCCGTCCGGGATCCGCCCCCGGGAGCGGGACGGCCGGGACCGCCGGCGGGTTCCGGTGGTGCGGGACGGGGCCGCCGGACGGCGGGCCCGGCGGGACGGTTCCGCAACCGCCTCCGCCCGCGCGGACCGCCGCCGACGCACCGGCGTCCGGAGTCGTGCACGGGCCCGGGCGAGGGCCGAAACAGGAGTCCTGCTCCTCGGTTTCCCCGCAACCCGGCTGATTCCGCGTCGAGTTCGCCTAGGTTGGCCTCACTGGTCACGCTCATCACAGGAGGCTCAGCCGTGGCGGAGGACACCACTCAGGACAGCGCCGGTTTCGAGACACGTACCCGCATCGACACGACGAAGCCGCACTCGGCGCGGTTCTGGAACTACTTCGTCGGCGGCAAGGACAACT
>NZ_LIRG01000073.1:0-243 GCF_001419695.1 Streptomyces prasinopilosus | reverse complement strand
GCGCGTGACCTGGTGAACCGCCTCATGGCCGGGCTCCCCTCGGGCAGCTACCTCGTGATCAGCGACAGCACGGCCACGAGCGAGGGCATGATCGCGGCGTCGAACGCGTACAACGCGAGCGGCGCCGTGCCGTACCACGTGCGCGAGGTCGAGGAGATCGCCGGGTTCTTCGAGGGCCTGGAGCTGGTGGAGCCCGGAGTCGTGCGGGTCCCGCAGTGGCGGCCCGGGGACGGGGCGCCCGGC
>NZ_LIRG01000729.1 GCF_001419695.1 Streptomyces prasinopilosus | reverse complement strand
GGGCGCCCGGGCCCGCGCGGGAGGCGGGGAGGCCCGGTGCGACGGCGCACCGGGCCTCCCCGCCTCCCGCTCAGGACTCCGGTGGTCCCGCGTCCGGCCGCTGCGCCCCGCCGGGCAGGGCGTCGACCCGCTCCAGCGCCTCCTCGGCGCTCTGGGACACCGGGACCGTGATGCTCACGCCGGTCAGGTCCAGGATGCGGCGCACCGCGGGCGTGGGGGAGATGATGTGCACGCTGCCCGGCAGCTCCCGGACCTCCTGGTAGACGCGCAGGATGATGTTCATGCCGGACGAGTCCATGAAGGGGACCGCCGTCAGGTCCAGCAGGAAGTGCCGGCGCCCGTGGTGGAGCTGGTTGGCCAGGTGGTGCTGGAAATCGGTCCCGGTGTCGGCGTCCAGGTCGCCCTGCACCGTGAACAGGGCGACATCCTCCCGGACCACGGTCACCTCCACGGACAGCGGGTTCAGGGCCATGGACACACATACCTCCCACGTCGAGCCGACGGCCGGGTCCGGCCGTACGCGCAGGCGCCTACCCCGGGATCACCACGTCATGCCGGTCCGTGCGTGCGGGTCCGGTGACCGGTCCCTCCGGGACAGGTCCGGACCTGTGCGGGTTTTGTGTCCTCGCCGGCCGAATGCGCCCGCCCCGGAAGGGTAGTTGGCTGCTGTGGAGACGGACGATCCCGGAGAGCGGGTCCCGCCCGCTCCGGGATCGTCATCACAGGGAGGCAAGGAGCAGCGTGCCCACGGACAGCATCTGGTCATACGCGCCGGAGCTGGGTCCCGCCCAGGGGCAGGATCCGGACCTCACGGGATACACCGTCGTTGCGAGCGACGGCAGCACCATCGGCCATGTGGACCGGCAGGCCGACCCTCACGCCATGCGGCACCTGGTCGTCGACACGGGCGTCTGGGTGTTCGGCCGGAGTCTGCTCGTGCCGGTCGGCGTCGTCGCCGCCGTCGACACCGGCGAACGGAAGATCACCGTGTCCTGCACCAGGCCCGAGGTGAAGGCCGCGCCCCGGTTCAGGACCGACAGCGAGACCCTGGACCCGGGCTACCTCACCACGGTCGGCGACTACTACTGGGCGCTGACACGCCCCGGACCCCCGCCCGGGGCGGCTCCCGGCACCCCGGCCGGATGACCGCCCCGCGGTGATCCCCGCACCGACCGCCGGCCGGTGTCCGCCCCGCGGACACCGGCCGGCGCCGTGCGCGGCCCCGGGCGGACGCCGCCGGGGCGGACGGCGGTCACCAGGGCAGGAACACGTGGATGTCCTTGCCGTCCGCGGTGCCGACCACGCTGACCTGATCGCACAGCGTGTGGATCAGGTGCCAGCCGATGCCGCCCCCACCGCGGCTCGGCCTGAAGGGCCGAGGCGCGGGCTCGGTGGTGCTCGTGTCGTGCATCACCACGTGCACCCCGTCGAACGTCCTGCGCAGCCGCAGCCGGAACGGTCCCGGCGCGTACTGGACCGCGTTGGCGGCGAGTTCCGTGACCACCAGGAGGATGTCGTCCCAGTGCTCCGGGGCCGTCGGAGGGGAGACGCGCGCCAGATCGAGGAGGAACCTCTCCGCCACCAGGCGTGCGTCGGTGACGTCGTGCAGCTCCCCGGTGAAGCCGGCGACGCGTTCCGTGATCTCCTCTGCGGCCAGTGACCTGTCCCTGTGCGACTCGGATGCCATGTCGCCTTCCCTGCCCCGGCTACCACGGGCCAGTCGTTCATGTGCGGTGTTTTCCTTCGTTCTCCTGGTCTGTGGGTTCCCGGACCGCCGGACCCTACGCGCCCGTATCCGTACGAGCCGGGGGTGACGGCCCCGTCACTGCCGGCGCTCAGCGGAAGACGTTGTCCGAGTCGTCCCAGAGCGACGGTTCCTCGGGCAGCGGCTCCCGCTCCGGGCGGGAACGGGAGTGGTACATCGCGTCGATCTCCAGGGCGTGGCGGCGCACGATCTCGTCCCGGCGCAGCTTCATCGACGGCGTCAGCAGCCCGTTGGTGACGTCGAACGGCTCGGGCAGCACCCGGAACACCCGGATCGACTCCGAACGCGACACGCTGCTGTTCGCCGCGGTGACCGCCCTCGCGATCTCCTCGCGCAGCGCGTTCTCCTCCCGTGCCTCGCGGGTGGGCGCGTCACCCGGCAGCGAGAGCGCCCCGCGCCAGTGCGCGAGGAAGTCCGGGTCCAGTGTGATCAGGGCCCCCACGCAGGGCCGGTCGTCGCCCACCACGACGGCCTGGTGGACGAGCGGGTGCATCCGCAGCCGCTGTTCCAGGGCCGCGGGCGCGACGCTCTTGCCGCTGCTGGTGATGATGACGTCCTTCTTGCGGCCGGTGATCGTCAGGTAGCCCTCCTGGTCCAGCCTGCCGATGTCCCCCGTGGCCAGCCAGCCGCCGGCCAGCGCGGTCAGGGTGGCGGCCTCGTCGCCCGCGTAGCCCTGGAAGACCGACGGTCCGCGCACCAGGATCTCCCCGTCGTCGGCGACCCGGATCTCGTTGCCCGGCAGCGCCCGCCCGACGGTGCCCGACTTCTCCCGGCCGAGCGGCTGCATCGTCACCCCGCCGCCGGTCTCGGTGAGCCCGTAGCCGTCGTGCACGTAGATGCCGATGCCCTCGTAGAAGAGGGACAGGTCGCGGCTGAGCGTCGAGCCGCCCGAGGTGGCCCTGCGCACCCGGCCGCCCAGCGCGGCCCGCAGCCTGCGGTACACCGTCCGCTCGTACAGGGCGTGCTGCAGCCGCAGGTCGAGGCCGGGCCCCGGGCCCCGGCCCAGCCGCTGCCGCTCCACGGCGGCGGCGAAGTCGCGGGCCGTGTCGGCGGCCCGCTCGAACAGGGCCCCGCGGCCCGCCTGCTGCGCGGTGCGCAGGAAGTTCTTGTAGATCTTCTCCAGCAGCGAGGGGACCGCGTACAGGTAGGTGGGCCTCAGGGTGCGCAGGGCCGCGGCCAGGGACTCCGAGCCGAGGTCGGGCTCGTGCCCCATCAGCAGGCCGCCCCGCACGCACAGGCCCTGGACCATCAGCCCGTACACGTGGGAGAACGGCAGAAAGGCGAGGACGACCGGCTGCTCGCCCGGCTCCGCGGCCGTATGGGCCCAGCCCTCCAGCAGGGTGTCGCAGGGGGCGGCCAGGTTGCGGTGGCTCAGCGCGCACCCCCTCGCCTGCCCCGAGGTGCCGGACGTGTAGGCGATCACCGCCGTGGAGTCCGGCAGCACGATCCGGCGCAGCGAGTCGACCGTGGCCGGCGGCATGTGCTCGCCGCGCGCCACCAGCTGTTCCAGCGCACCCGAGTCCAGCTGCCAGACGTGCCGCAGCCGCGGCAGCGCGGCGCACACGGACCCGACGGTCATCACCCCCTGCTCGTCCTCGACCACCACGGCGACGCATCCGGAGTCCCTGAGGATCCACTCCACCTGCTCCCGCGACGAGGTCGGGTAGATGGGGACGACCTCGGCGCGGGAGCAG
>NZ_LIRG01000728.1 GCF_001419695.1 Streptomyces prasinopilosus | reverse complement strand
GGCAGCCGGGCCTGCAGGGCGGCGCCCGGGCAGCTGGTCATGAAGCCGTCGCTGTGGCCCGCGAGGGCGGGCAGCATCGCGGTGGTGCCCGCCGCGTACCGGCTGCCGTCGTTGCTGGAGACCAGCCGGACGTCGGACCGCGGATCGGTGCCGGACAGGCCGAGCTTCCAGGCCGCCAGCGCGGCGATCGCGCGTTCCATCGCGGGCGGCACGGGCACCCCGGCGCTGAAGGTGCCGAGCGCGGCGACGCCCGTGCTGCGGTGGTTGAAGCCCTGGGTGTGGGCGCCGGTGACGGGCCGGCCGGTACCGCCCGCGCGGCCTTCGTAGATGATGCCGCAGCGGTCGACGAGGAAGTTGTAGCCGATGTCGTCCCAGTCCCGGGCGGTGATCTGGCCCTCGTAGAGGCCGCGTATGTGGGCGGGGGCCTCGGCGCAGTCGTAGTCGTTGGGCGAGTCGGTGTGGTGGACGAAGACGGCGACGACCTCGTCGTCGTAGCGCGGGGGCGGCTGTTCCCGGCCGGCGTCGCCCATCCAGGCCGTTCTCGGCACGATGGGCGGCCTGGCCGCCGTGTACGCGGCCGTCTCGCGGGCGGGGACGGGGGCGGCGGCCGAGGGCTCCGCGGCCCGTTCCACGCCGTACGCGCACAGCACCAGGGCGACCGCCGCGGCGACACCGGGCAGGCAGCCGAGCAGCACCCCGACGGCCCCGGGCAGGGCCGTACGGCCGGTTCCGTGGGATATCCGGGGAGCACGGCGCGACCGCGCTCCCCCAGGTCTTCCGAGGACACGCATGCCTTTCACTGTGGGCCGGGTCGAGCGGGCCCGCGACGTGGCCGCGCCAACCGGTGGACCCGCCGGCCGGCCCGCGGCGGAACCATCGTCCGGTCCTCCGGCGTTCTTCCGGGTACACGCGCGAGCGGCTGCTTCCCGGTGGTCACCCGCGCGTGGCTGATCACCGGGCCTCTCCCCCACGTAGGAGAGGGCCCGAGAGAAAGGCGGCGTGCGTGGACCTGCTCGACATCCTGCTGGTGCTGGTCGTCCTGGCCTACGCGGCGTCCGGCTACCGGCGCGGGCTGCTGGCCGGCTGCGTGTCGCTGGCCGGTTTCGTGGGCGGTGCCCTCGTCGGCGTGTGGATCCTGCCCTGGGTGACGGACCTGGTGACCCCGGGGACGGCCGGGGCCACGGTGGCGGCCGTGGTCACGGTGCTGCTGCCGGCGGCCGTGGGCCACGAGCTGGCGGGCCGGCTGGCGCTGCGGCTGCGCCGGGAGCTGGACCGGGGGCCGCTGCGGGTGGCGGACGGGATCGGCGGGGCGGCGGCCAACTCGGTGGCCGTGCTGATCGTGGCCTGGGTGATCGCGTCCGTCCTCGGCGCCTCCTCCTCCCCGCTGATCACCTCCGCGATCCGGGACTCCCGGCTGCTCGGCGCCGTCCACGAGGTGATGCCGGACAGCACCCCGGCGTGGTTCTCGCGGGCCACCTCGGCGCTGACCGAGGCGGGTTTCCCGCAGGTCTTCAACCCGTTCGAGAACGAGTCGACGGCCGAGGTCGCCGAACCCTCCGGCGACAGCGTCACCGCCGCCGCCACCCGGGCCGCCCAGCGGAGCACGGTGAAGGTCGAGGGCGTCGCGGGCCTGCAGGGCCGCGAGGGCAGCGGCTTCGTGTACGCGACGGAGCACGTGATGACCAACGCCCACGTGGTGGCCGGCATCGACGAGCCGACCGTGCGGGTCGGCGGCGTCGGGCGGGCGTACGAGGCCCGGGTGGTGCTGTTCGACCCGCAGAAGGACGTGGCCGTGCTGTACGTGCCCGGACTGCGGGCGCCCGTCCTCCGGTTCGTCGACGACGCCGAGCGCGGCGACTCGGCGGTCGTCGCGGGCTACCCCCAGGACGGCGACCTGAACCTCCAGGCGGCGACGGTCGCGAACCGGGTGCAGGCGCGGGGACGGAACATCTACGGCGACCAGGGCGTCACGCGGGAGATCTACTCCATCCGCTCCACGGTGCGCCCCGGCAACTCCGGCGGACCGCTGCTGACCACCGACGGCCGGGTGTTCGGGGTGGTGTTCGCCCGGTCCACCTCGGACGCGGAGACCGGCTACGTCCTGACCGCGGCCGAGGTCGCCGGGGAGGCGGAGCGCGCGGCGGACGCGACGGCACCGGTGGACACGGGGGAGCCGGTGACGTCGTAGGCGGCCGCACGCCGCCGCGGGCCGCCGCGGGCCGCGGCCGGCCGCCGTCGGCCGCGGCGGACCGCCGTCAGAGCAGGGACCGGCCCATCAGGACGTCGTCGACGTACCGGCCGTCCAGGAGGAACTCCCCCGGCTGGACGCCCTCCACGACGAAGCCCTCGGACTCGTACAGCGCGCGGGCGGGGGTGTTGTGGCCGAGGACGCGCAGGGTGATGCGGCGGGCGCCCCGGTCCCGGGCCTCCTGGACGGCCGCCCGCACCAGGGCCCGGCCCACGCCCCTGCCGCGGGCCTCCCCGGACACGGCGAGTCCGCGGATCTGCCGCACGTGTGCGTTGGAGGCGAGTTCGGTGGGGCAGCCGAACCGGACGTAGCCGGCGAGGCGTCCCCCGTACTCGGCGACGAGGTGGGCGGAGGGACCGAACCGCCCGTGGAAGAACGGCTCGTACGGCGGCTGCGGCGGCGGTCCGACGGCGTGCAGGGGCGACCAGGTGTCGCGGTCCAGCAGGACCAGGTCCCGCTCGTCGGAGTGGTGCGCGGCGCGGATCGACAGGTCGGGCATGGGGGCACTGTACGGCCGGCCCGCCGTGCGCCCGCCGCGGGGACCGGGCG
>NZ_LIRG01000727.1 GCF_001419695.1 Streptomyces prasinopilosus | reverse complement strand
CACGGCGACCGCTCCCCCGCGCACGGCGAATCCGGTCACCTCGTCGGGCGGTACGGGTGTGCAGCAGCCGGCGAGCCGTGCCGTCGCGCCGGGCCGGTCGGCCAGGACCCGGGCACCGGCGGAGGGGCCGGACACCGCCGCGGAAGCCGGTGCGGCGGCGGACTCGCCCCCGGCGGGACGCGCGGCCGCCCGGGTTTCCCCGGATCCGGCCCGGTCCCCCCGGGGCGGAGCGGCGGCTTCGGCGGGAGGCGCGGGGTGGGCGGTCAGCCACCGCTGGATGGCGATCCGGGCGGCCGGGGTACGGGCGTGCTCCAGCCACTCCCTGGAGGGCTCGGAGGAGGGGTCCTGGCCCATCAGCAGCTGGACGGTGTCCCCGTCCCTCAGCACGGTGCGTAGTGTCGCCAGCCGGCCGTTGACGCGGGCGCCGATGCACGCGTGCGCGTCCTCGCCGTACTGCGCGTACGCGGCGTCCACGCAGGTCGCCCCGTCGGGCAGGCCGATCGTGCCGCCGTCCGGGCGGAACACGGTGATCTCGCGGTCCTGGGCGAGGTCCTCGCGCAGCGTGGACCAGAAGGCGTCGGGGTCGGTCGTGCCACGCTGCCACTCCAGGAGCCGGGAGAGCCAGCCGGGCCGGGTCGGGTCGACGCGTTCGCCGTCGTTCGCCGACTGCTCCTCACCCGGGACGGCGTAGGGGTTGCCGAGGGCGACGACACCGGCCTCGGCGACCTTGTGCATCAGGTGCGTGCGGATGAGGACTTCGACGACCTGGCCGTCGTCGCGCGCGACGGCGGTGTGCAGCGACTGGTAGAGGTTGAACTTGGGTACCGCGATGAAGTCCTTGAACTCCGAGACGACGGGTGTCATGCAGGTGTGCAGTTCGCCCAGGACGCCGTAGCAGTCGGCGTCCTCGTTCACCAGCACCAGCAGCCGGCCGAAGTCGGCGCCGCGCAGCCGGCCGCGTTTGCGGGACACGCGGTGCACGGAGACGAAGTGGCGGGGGCGGATGAGGACCTCGGCGGTGAGGTCCGCCTCGCGCAGCACCCTGCGCACCTCGTCGGCGACCTCGGCGAGGGGGTCGTCCGCGCGGGAGGCGTTGCGCAGGATCAGCTCGCGCGTGTGCCTGTTCTCCTCGGGGTGCAGGATCGCGAAGACCAGGTCCTCGAGTTCCGTCTTGAGCGCCTGGACGCCGAGCCGTTCGGCGAGCGGGATGAGCACGTCCCGGGTCACCTTGGCGATGCGCTCCTGCTTCTCCGGGCGCATCACCCCGAGGGTGCGCATGTTGTGCAGCCGGTCGGCGAGTTTGATCGACATCACGCGGACGTCGTTGCCGGTGGCGACCAGCATCTTGCGGAAGGTCTCGGGCTCGGCCGCGGCACCGTAGTCGACCTTCTCGAGCTTGGTGACGCCGTCGACGAGGTAGCACACCTCCTCGCCGAACTCCTCGCGGACCTGGTCGAGCGTCACGTCCGTGTCCTCGACGGTGTCGTGGAGCAGGGAGGCCGTCAAGGTCGTGGTCTCGGCGCCGAGTTCGGCGAGGATGAGGGTCACGGCGAGCGGATGGGTGATGTAGGGCTCGCCGCTCTTGCGCATCTGTCCCCGGTGCGAGGACTCGGCCAGGAGATAGGCGCGGCGCAGGGGGTCCAGGTCGGCGTCGGGGTGGTGGGCGCGGTGGGCGTCGACCACGTGGCCGATGGCGTCGGGGAGCCGGTCGCGGGAGGCGGGGCCGAGGAGTGCGGCGCGGCCCAGCCGGCGCAGGTCGAGCCGGGAGCGTGCCTTCCTCCGCGTCCCTGCGGGCGTGGCATGACCCGATGTCGCGGACCCCGTGGTCACGGGGCCCGGAGTCGCGGGTTTCGCGGCCTCCGCGTTCATGGGCACCTCCGGCGGCGTTGACCGGCGGACGCGTGCCCAGGGCGGAATCGGGCTGGGGAGACGGTGCTCGTCCCCGTCCGGGCCGGTGCTTGATGCTACCGAGCCCAGCACGTGCGACCGACCGCCTCCCTCCGAGCGTGAAACGGATCACTCCTTCGAGCGAAGACCGTCACAGCGGCGATTTCACGCCAGGGAACCAGCGGCGCGCCGTGCTCTCGAAGCCGGACCGGGCCCCGCGCCTGGCGGATGCGGCCGGCCGGCACGTGGTGCTCTTGGATACCAAGCCGGTACCGGGGTCAGCGGGGGAGGTTCTCCAGCCACTCGCCCTCGATCACGCCCTCGGCGACGATCACCGCGGGCCCGGTCATCTCGATCTCCCCGTCGGGTCGTTCGGTGATCGTCAGGGTGCCGCCGGGCACGTCCACCGTGTACGTCACCGGGATTCCGGTGATCCGCGGGTCGACGCCGTCCCGGCGGGCCGCGGCCACGGCGACCGCGCAGGCGCCCGTGCCGCACGAGCGGGTCTCGCCGACCCCCCGCTCGTGGACGCGCAGCGCCACGTGCCGGGGGCCGCGGTCGGCCACGAACTCCACGTTGACGCCGTCCGGATAGACGGAGGCGGGGCTGAACGGGGGCGCGGTGAGCAGGTCGCCGGCGTGGTCGAGGTCGTCCACGAAGGCCACGGCGTGCGGGTTGCCCATGTTCACGTTGCGCGCGGGCCAGCTGCGTCCGCCGACGCTGACGGTGACGCCGTCCTCGGGGAGCAGCGCCCGGCCCATGCCGACGGTGATGTCGCCCGTGGCGGGGCCGCCGGACGCGGTCTTGGCGATGTGCACCGCCTTCACGCCGCCGCGCGTGGCGATCGCGACGTCCCCCTCGGTCACGTGGCCCGCGTGCTGGAGGTAGCGCGCGAACACGCGCACTCCGTTTCCGCACATCTCGGCGACGGAACCGTCGCCGTTGCGGTAGTCCATGAACCACTCGGCCTCGGCCGCCAGGTGCCGTGCCTCGGGGTGCGCGGCGGACCGCACCACGTGCAGCAGCCCGTCGCCGCCGATGCCCGCGCGGCGGTCGCAGAGGGCCGCGACGGAGGCGGGGGGCAGGTCGACGGCGTTCTCGGGGTCCGGAACGATGACGAAGTCGTTCTCGGTGCCGTGCCCCTTGAGGAAAGCGATCCGCGTGCTCATCCCTCGATCGTACGGGGCGCCCGCGCCACCGCGTCCCGGCCCTCGCGGTGCGCGGGCGCCCCGTACGAT
>NZ_LIRG01000726.1 GCF_001419695.1 Streptomyces prasinopilosus | reverse complement strand
GGCCAGGATCGCCGGTCCGCTGCGTGACGCGCTCGCGCTGACGGCCCTGCCGCTGGTGGCGGCGCTGGCCCTGCCCGCCGCGTTCGCCGGCGGCGGCACCCGGCGCTGGTTCGGCGGGCGGGCCGAGAACCAGCGGGCCGAGGCGCAGGCCGCCAAGGACGCGGCGGCGGCCGCGTTCTACGAGCTGGACACCGCCCAGCGGGACCTGCGGATCTCCATCGAGACCATCACCGCCGTCGACGGCTCCCCCGCCGCCCGGCGGGCCGTCGCCGACTTCGAGGCGCTCGGCCGCCGGATCGACGAGGCCAGCCACACCTACATCGAGGCCGTCGACGCCCATGACCTCGACCGGGACGACCTGGACGCCTCCACCGCCTCCCGGGCCCGCACCGAACTGACCGCCGCCAAGGGCGAGCTGGACCGGGTCAAGCGGGAACTGGACCGCTTCGCCGAGGGGCTCGGCCCTCTCCTCGGCAAGGCCGAGAACCAGCTGGCCCGGCTCGCGCCCGCCGTCGAGCGGGCCCGTCAGGCGCTGCTCGCCGCGTCGAACGCGCTGGACGCCGCCCGTGCGGCGGGGCTGCGGGCCGACGACCTCGCCGCCCGGCTCGCCGCGCTCTCCCCGGAGCTGACCCGGCTGAACCAGGGCGCCGGGCAGCACGGCGTGCCGCAGACCCTGGAGCGGGCCGAACGGGTCATCCGGCAGGCCGAGGCCATCCGCGCGGAGGCCGACCGGCTGCCGGAGCAGGCCGCCGAGACCGGCCGCCGGCTGGTGTCCCTGCGCACCCGCGCGCAGGCCCTCACCACCCGCTCCGAGCAGGTGGAACCGGTCCTCAGCGAGCTGCGCCGGCGCTTCAGCGCCGCCTGCTGGCAGGACCTCCAGGGCGTCCCCGACGTGGCCGCGGAGAACGTGCGGCAGGCCGAGGCCCGGCTCGCCGAGGCGGGCGCCGCGCGCGACGAGCAGCGCTGGGCGGACGCCACCGCCCTGCTGTCGACCGTACGGGCGCTGCTGAACACGACCGACGAGGCCGTGTCCGCCGCCGGGGACCGGCTGCGGCGGCTGAACGCCGTGCAGAAGGACCCGGAGCAGGAGATCGAGCGCACCCGGTTCGCCATCCGGGACGCCCAGCGCCTGGCCATGGCCGGCCGCCACACCCCGGACCCGCGCCACGCGCACCCGCTGGACGGCGCCGTGGCCCGGCTGGAGCGGGCCGTCGCCGGACTGGAGGGCCGCCACCCCGACTACTGGCACTTCCTGACGGAGACGGAAGCGGTCCGCCGGTCGGTGGCGGAGGTGGTGGCCCTGATCCGCGAGGACCGGGGCGGCTCCGCCGGCTGACCGTTAGGGCCCGGCCCCGGCGTCTCCCGCTCCCCGGCGCGGTCCGCGGCCCCTGCTCCCCGACCCGTGCGTTCCGGCCGGTCGCCGCCGCCACGGGCCATCGGCGCCGTCCGCCGGTTAGCCTGTGCGCATGCCTCGTTACGAGTACCGTTGCCGGACCTGCGGCGACACCTTCGAACTGAGCCGTCCCATGGCCGATTCCGCTGCTCCGGCCGCCTGTCCGGCAGGACACGACGACACCGTGAAGCTCCTGTCCACGGTCGCCGTGGGCGGTGCCGCCCAGGCACCGGCCGCCGCTCCCCGCTCGGGTGGCGGAGGCGGAGGCGGTGGTTGCTGCGGCGGGGGCTGCTGCGGCTGACGGCCCCGCCCCGACGTCCCCCGGGCGCCGGGACACACCCCCGGGATCCCGCGGCCGGGGGGCCGTCGGTGATCTTCCTCAGGCTCTCTTCAGCTACGGCTTTGTACGGTTGTCTGCATGACAGCCATCGCAGCGGGCGCGGAAGCCGGACCCCAGTGGGTCAACGACCTCATGGACACCCTGGGTGCGCCGGGGGCGGGGCTCGCCATCGCACTGGAGAACCTCTTTCCGCCGCTGCCGAGCGAAGTGATCCTGCCGATGGCGGGGTTCGCCGCGAGCGCCGGGCGGATGGGCCTGCTCGCCGTGCTGCTGTGGACCACGGCCGGTTCGGTGATCGGCGCGCTCGCGCTGTACGGCGTGGGCGCGCTGCTCGGCCGGGAGCGGACGGTGGCGATCGCGGGGCGGCTGCCGCTGGTGAAGGTCTCGGACATCGAGAAGACCGAGGCCTGGTTCCTGAAGCACGGGACCAAGGCGGTGTTCTTCGGCCGGATGATCCCGATCTTCCGCTCGCTGATCTCGGTGCCGGCCGGTGTGGAGCGCATGCGGTTGTCCGTGTTCCTGGGCCTGACCGCGCTGGGCAGCGCCATCTGGAACACCGTCTTCGTGCTCGCGGGCTACCTGCTGGGCGAGAACTGGCAGCAGGTCACGACCATCGTGTCGGCCTACTCCAAGGTGGTCCTCGGCCTGGCCGTGCTGGCGGTGCTCGCGTTCCTCGTCCTGCGGATGCTGCGGCCCGGCGCCGGCCGCAGGCGGCGCGGCCGGCAGCCGGGCGCGGAAGGGGCCGGGCCGGCGGACTCCCCCGGGGAGGACGACCCCGCCGACCGGGACGACCCCGCCGACCGGTACGACTCCGCCGACCGGGACCGCCGCGGCTGACCCCGCTCCCGCCGGGTCCGCCGGGGCGGCTCGTGGAAACCGCCGCGCGGAAGCCCGTCTCACCCGGACGGGCGGGCCGCCCTCAGGAACTCCCGCAGGATCTCCTCCCCGGCCACGACCCCGCGCCCGGGGAGCGCGGTGGTCCCGGGTGCCGTCCAGTCGGCGTCGGCCAGTTCGCCGTGGCCGGGGCGCCAGCTCCGGTCGGCGGCGAGCAGCAGGTCGGCGTCGAGGAGCGAGTCGCCGGCGGCGAGGGTGAGGTCGGCGCCGGTGCGCCGGACGACCTCCCGCACGGCCGCGCTCTTGGTGAGCGGCTTGGGCACGGCGTAGATCTTGCGGCCCTGCAGGGAGACCGTCCAGCCGCGGTTCTCCGCCCAGACGGCGAGTTCCTTCACCCACCCCTCGGGCAGCAGGTCGCGCTCGACGACGAGGTAGGCGAAGAGGTCCTCGGCGACCCGGTGCTTGCGCGTCCAGGCCGGGTCGGCGGTCCGCTCCAGATGGCCGCGCACCTCGGAGAGCGGGGCGCACTCGGCGGCGAGGCGGGCGAGCACCCGGGCGTGCCAGTCCGGGTCGGTCTCACCGTCGACCAGGAGGTGGCCGCCGTTGGCGCAGATCGCGTACGCCGGGGCGGGGCCGGGGAGGCTGATGCGCCGGTACTGCTCGCGGGTGCGGGTGGTGGTCGGCACGAACACGGCGGTCTCGGCGAGTTCGGTGAGGAGCCGGGCCGCCGTCTCCGTCAGGTAGGACAGCGGGCGGCTCTCGTAGACCTCCACGCACAGCAGCCGCGGGGCCCGGGCGTCGGGCATGCCCAGGGCGAGGGCGTTGGCGGAGTAGATGAGGGTGCGGTCGAGGTCGCTGGCGACGAGGACGGTCATCAGGCCGTCACCGCCCTGCCGTCGGCGCCGGTCGCGCCGCGCGTGTACCGGGGGTGGATCAGCCCGACGCAGGTGTACGGGAGTCCGTCGACCTCCTCGACGGGGACGCCCCGCTGGCCGGCCAGCAGCCGTACGTGGTCGAGGTCGCGGCCGGCTCCGGCGCGCGCGAGGATCTTCCACGGCACCCGGCGCAGCAGGACGCGGGTGGTCTCGCCGACGCCGGGCTTGACGAGGTTCACGTCGTGGATCCCGTACTCCTCGCTGATGCGTTCGACCGCGGCCCAGCCCTCCCAGGTGGGGGTGCGGTCGGCGGCGAGCAGTTCCCCGGCCCGGGCGCAGGCGGCGTCCGCGGCCTCGGGGAAGCGGGCGGAGACGGCGTCCAGGAAGGCCGCCGAGGCGTCCGCGCCGGCGAGTTCGCGGTAGAACTTGGCGCCGTGGAAGTCGTCCGGGCCGACCAGGTCGGCGCGGAGCACGGTGCGCGAGACGAGGCCGGAGACGGTCGAGTTGAGGCAGGCGGACGGGATCAGGTAGTCCTCGCGGGTGCCGTACGTCCGCACGCAGGAGCCGGGGTCGGCCAGGACCGCGATCTCCGGGTCGAAGCCGGTGACGCCGTGGGTCTTCTCGAACTCCTCGACGGCCTGGGCGAGTTCGCGGGTGATGGCGCCCTTGCCGGTCCAGCCGTCGACGAAGACGACGTCCCGGGGGTCGTGGTGGGCGGCCAGCCAGCGCAGCGCGTTGGCGTCGATGCCCCGGCCGCGGACGATGGAGACGGCGTAGTGCGGGAGGTCGAGCCGGTGGCGGTACCGGGCCCAGCGGCGCATCAGGATGCCGACGGGGGTGCCCGCGCGGGCCAGGGAGACCAGGACCGGGCGGGGGGACCGCTCGGCGAGCACGGTCTCGGTGACCACGCCGACCGCGTGGGCGATGCGGGCCGCCGAGGTCTCCAGCGCCGTGCGGAACAGCTGCTGGTACTGCTCGCTCGGCTGGTACTCGACGGGCAGCGACTCGGCGTAGTGCGCGCCGCCGCTCTGGATGGCCTCCTCGCGCTCCTCGGTCGGCGCCTCCAGGGTGACGTCGGAGAGGTCCTGGAGCAGCCAGCCGACCTCCTCGGGCGCGTACGAGGAGAAGGCGGGGCCGCGGAGGGGCTCGGGCAGCATGGGGGGTTCGGCCAGCAGTCCGCCGGGCGCGTGCAGCGCGGGGGTGTCGGCGGCCGAGTCGACGACGACGGCGACGGCGTCGAAGCCCGCGCCGGCGACGTTGTAGGCGTAGCGCTCGCCGGGGCCGTCGGCGGGGTCGTCGTGGGCGGGGAAGACCAGCCGGGTGCGTATCGCGTAACCGGGGTCGTCCACGGCGAGGACGGGCGAGCGGGTGGTGGTCGAGAAGCGGACCTCGGTGCCGGCCTCCCGCGCGGCAGGTGTCCGCTCCAGTCTCCGTTCCAGCGCGTGGGCGAGGCGGAGCGGGGCGTACATCAGTTCCTCGAAGCCGAGGACGAGGACGCGGCGCGCGCCGGCGGGGAGCGCCTGCTCGAGGCGGGCCGCCATGCCGGGGAGCGCGCGCTCCAGGCGGGCGCGGTGCGCGGGGGTGAAGCCGTGCCGTCCGCCGTCGGGAAGGCCGGAGGGCCAGCGCAGGTCCACGCGGACGGGCCCGCCGTCCGGGCGCGGGACGCCGCGGGCCGGCCGGCCGGCCCCGGCGGCGCTCTCGTACCGCGCCACCAGTTCCTGCCCCTTCTCCAGGACGCCCTCCGGCAGCCGCACCGTGCCCGACGCGGTCGTCACCAGGTCGATGCGGGCCCCGATCCCGCGGGCGAACCCGTCCAGCCGGCCGGCGTCGGCGGGCGAGCGCATGTCGACCAGGGCGACCACCACGTACCGCCGCCGGGGGTGGCGCGCGTGCAGGTCGCGGATGGTGTTCAGGACCGTGTTGCCGGTGGAGAACTCGTCGTCCACCAGGACCAGCGGGCCGTCCCCGGCCAGCAGGGAGGGGTCCTCGGGGAGCAGCAGGTGCGAGGTGGCGTGGGAGTGGGACTCCTCGAAGCCGCCCGCGGTGGCGACCCCGGGCACCGGCCGGCGGGTGGAGTGCAGGCAGGGGGCGGTGCCCAGGCCGTCGGCGACCGCGTGGCCGAGACCGGTGGCGGTCTCGGCGTACCCGAGGACCACCGCCCGGTGCGCCTGCTCGCCGAGCAGGTCGCGGACCCGGCGGCCCAGGGCGACGCCGTGGCCGTACACGACGGCGGGCGACTGCGGTACGTGCTTGCCGAGGACGTGGGACACCAGCAGGTGCGCCCGCTTGGGGTTGCGGCGCAGCGCCAGCCCGAGCAGCCCGGTCAGCCGGTCGTCGCCCGCCAGCTCGACGCCGAGCCGCTCGGCGACCCAGCTCCCGGACCAGACGTCCCCGGCCGGTACGTCCTCGGCGGGTGCGTCCCCGGCCGGTACGTCCCCGGCGGCCGGGGATCCGTCGCGCGCCTCGCGGGGCGCTCCCCCGTCCACGCCCTCGTGCACGCCCTCGTTCACTGCCTTCTCCATGGATTCCTTGCCGTCGGTCCGGTCGGGTCGGGTCACTTGGCCAGGCCGGCCGCGAGCAGCTCCACGAACCCGATGTCCTCGTTCGCGACGCCGAACACCTCGGCGCGCAGCACGGTCCGTTCGGCCCAGGCGCGGTGCGGCTTCACCTCGTTCATCTTGTTCGTGTACGCCGACCGCATGACACCGCCGCCATCGCGTCCGGGCCGCAGGATGTCCTGGGCGTCGCTGTACTCCTCGTGGCTGACCACGGACAGCGCGTGCACGGGCAGGACGTGCGAGGGGTGGATGCAGGTCTTGCCCTGCAGTCCGTTGGCCCGGTCCAGGGAGATCTCCCGCAGCAGGCCGTCCATGGCGTGCTCGATCAGCGACTGGCGCAGCTCCACGGCCTGCACCTCGAGGAACGGGCTCTGACGCAGCTGCGGCTTGAACATGCGCTCCTGGGCCCGGAAGTACTCCCAGACCGGCCCGGTCACGGTGAATCCGGTGCCGTCGACCCGGCCCAGCATGTTCACCACGTCGGCGATCACGGAGGCGACGATCTGGAGGTCGTAGGCCGTCATGTCGGGGCCGCGGCGCAGCCCGTAGGGGGAGCAGAAGTCGGTCACGCCGAGGCGCAGGGCGAGGACCCGGTCGCGGTACTTGTCGACCGCGCGGAGGATGCCTTCGAGGGTCTCCACCCGGGTCTCGCGGTAGAGCAGTTCCGGCGACTCCAGCACCGGCATCGCGAAGAGGCGGTGCCCGGCCTCGGCCTCGGCCACGGTGAGGGCCTCGAGGAAGGGCACCCCGCGTTCCCCGGTGAACTTCGGCAGGACGAACCCGGACAGCAGCCCGGCGGTGGGGCCGAGGCGCCGGACCAGGTCGGGGATCTGCTCGGGGGTGCGCACCCGGATGAACAGCAGCGGCAGACCGGCCCCGGTCCGGCCCGCCAGGTCGGCGAACTGGGCCACGAGGTTCGCCTCGCCGGCGGCCACGTCGTCGTCGCCGATGGAGTCCTCGAGGCACAGCACCATCGAGACCACGCCGTTTCCGGCCTGCTTGACGATGTCGTCGGCGAGCCGGGGGCGGGTCGCGGGGCTGTACAGCGTGGCGCCGAGGGCCATGGCGAGCAGGCGGGCCGGGGACCGGGGCGTGAACCAGCCCGGCTCCCGGTGGAAGAGACGTTTCCGCACCGCAGGGGCGATCTGTCCGAAATGATGCATTGAACTCCCCCGGTACGTCTGGGCATGCTGAGGAATGACTGGCTGGGAAACGGCTGTGGAATGTCGGAAGGTGGCCGGTAATAGTACGTACGTATCGATGTCGGCGGTTCCCGCCGGGTGTGAACTTCAGGTGACCCGGCCGTGCCGGTGCCGGGCGGCACCGGCGTGCGCGGACACCCCGCATTGTCGTGACCAGGACGGAGAGGGCAGGATGACCGCATGACGCACGCCATGCTGAAGGGGTCGAACGTCCCGCTCCGGACCACCACGGTACGCGCCGTCCTGCGCTGGTCGCCCGGCCAGGGGGTACCCGACGTGGACGCGTCCGCCCTGCTCCTCGGGCTCGACGACCGGGTCCGGTCGGACGAGGACTTCGTGTTCTACAACCAGCCCCGGCACCCCTCCGGCACGGTGTGGCGGCTGGGCAAGAAGCGCGTCGCCGAGAGCCTGACCGACACGATCCAGGCGGATCTCGGCGGGGTCGAGGAGGGCGTCGGGCGGATCCTGCTGGTGGCGTCGGCGGACGGGGTCGCCTTCGACACCGTGGACACGCTGCGCATCCTGCTGTACGACGCGCAGACCCCGGACGAGGAGGCGCTGGCGTCCTTCGACGTCACGCCGGAGACGGGCCGGGAGACCGCGCTGATCTGCGGTGAGCTGTACCGGCGCGGGGACGGCTGGAAGTTCCGGGCGCTCGGCGAGGGCTATTCGAACGGGCTGAAGGGCCTGGCGACGGACTTCGGGATCTCGGTGGACGAGTCGGAGGCCGCGCAGGAGCCGCCCGCGGCCGACGCCGCCCCGCCGGTCCCCCCGGCC
>NZ_LIRG01000725.1 GCF_001419695.1 Streptomyces prasinopilosus | reverse complement strand
CCAACGACTTCGACGAGCGGGCCCACCAGTCCCTCGCCGGGCACCAGGCCGTGGCCCTGCGCACCGCCGCGGACAAGGTCCTCCTGGACGGCGTCGTCGTCGAGGGCGACCAGGACACCCTGCTGCTCGACACGGCCGCCAAGGAACGCCTCGGCAGGGTGAAGGTCACCGACTCCCAGGTCGTCGGCAACGTCGACTTCATCTTCGGCCGGGCGACGGCGCTGAGGGTGGTGTCGCGGACCGTGGTCTGCGGGTCCAGGGAGGCGTCGCCCCCGGCGTGCCAGGGGCGGCCGAGGTGGAAGGCGCGGTCGGAGACGTCGCCGTTCACCGTCGAGCCGGCGNNTGGTGCCCGGCGAGGGACTGGTGGGCCCGCTCGTCGAAGTCGTTGGAGATCGTCAGGTTGCGGGCCTGGAAGTCGTCGGCCCGCACGGTGAACGTCGCGCTGCCCGAGGTGCCGTGGGTTCCCGAACCGTCCGGCTTCGGGGTACCCGCCGCATTGTTGAAGACGATCACGGTGTCCTTGCGGCTGCCGCCGCTGCCCTGCACCGTGACGTGCGGCTTGTCCGGGGGGACCCTGACCGTCTCCCGGTACGTGCCCGGCTTGACGGAGATCAGCACGCGGGACGGGTTGTCCGCGGGGACGGCGTCCACCGCGGCCTGCACCGTGCGGTACTGGCCGGTGCCGTCCCCGGCGACCGTGAGCGTCGTCGCGGCGGCGGCCGGGAGGGCGGCGGCCGTGCCCGGCGCGGCTCCGTAGGCCAGGGCGGCGGCCGCGGTGGCCAGGGCCAGCGGGAGGGCGGCGACCGCCCGGGCCCCGGTGCCGCCGCGGTGCCGGGCTGCGCGAGGGTGCTCACTCATACGGCGATCCGATCCGTGTGGGGGGATGAGTCGCCGGTCGGTCGCCACCCGGCACCGAAAGGTTGCCGCCCCTCCCCTCCGGTCCCGGAACGTCCGGCCACAGCGCCCCCGGCCACAGGACGTCGGGCCCCAGCGCCTCCGGCTACGGCGCCTCCGGCTCCGGAACCTCGGGCGGCGGGACCGGTGCCCCCGGGAGGCGGACCGTGGCCGTCGTGCCCCCGGCGCCGTCCTCCGCGCGGGTCAGGGTGACCGTGCCGCCCGCCTGCTGGACCGTGCGGGCCACGATGGACAGGCCGAGGCCCGATCCGGGGAGCGCACGGGCGGTCGGGGAGCGCCAGAAGCGGTCGAAGACGTGGGGGAGTTCGTCGGCGGCGATGCCGGGCCCGTGGTCGCGGACGGTGAGCACCCCGTCGGCGAGGCGGACCTCGACCGTGCCGCCCTCCGGGCTGAACTTCACGGCGTTGTCCAGGACGTTGACCACGGCCCGCTCCAGTGCGGAGGGCTCCGCGCGGACGTACCACGGCCGGACGTCCGCCGTGATGGTCAGCTCCGGGCCGCGCAGCCGGACGCGGCGCAGCGCCGACTCCACGACGTCCTGCCAGGCGACGATCTGCGCGCGCCCCTCGTGCGGGGCGGTGTCCGGCCGGGACAGCTCCTGCAGGTCGCCGATGAGCGCGGCGAGTTCCGTCATCTGGGCCTTGACCGAGGCGAGCAGCGCCTTGCGGTCCCCGGCGGGCAGCGGACGGCCCGTCTCCTCGCTGCGGGTGAGGAGTTCGATGTTGGTGCGCAGGGAGGTGAGCGGGGTGCGCAGCTCGTGGCCGGCGTCCGCGATGAGCTGCTGCTGCAGGTCGCGGGAGCTGGCCAGGGCGGACGTCATGGAGTTGAAGGAGCGGGAGAGGCGGGCGACCTCGTCCTCGGCGTCGTCCCCCACGGGGATGCGGATGCCCAGGTCCTCGGTGCGGGCCACCTCCTCGACGGCCTCGGTGAGTTCGTCCACGGGGCGCAGGCCGGCCCGGGCGACCGCGAGTCCGGCGGCGGCCGCGCCCAGGACGCCCACGCCGGAGACGAGGAGCAGGATCAGCGCGAGGTCGTTGAGCGTCTTCTCGGTGCCCTTGAGCGGTACGGCGACGAGGACGGCCGCCTTGGAACTGGTCAGCGTGCTCGGATCGTTGATCACCAGCGGCAGGGTCAGCACGCGCACCTCGGCGCCGTCCTGGTCGGTGCCGTCGCGGTGGAGGCCGGTCGAACCGTCGCCGGCGCTCGCGATGACGTCCCGGTCGGACGAGGTGACCTCGATCCTGCCCGACGAGCTGGGGAACAGGCAGACCGTGCCGTCCTCCCGGACCACCTGGGAGAACGTCTCGCCGAAACCGCCGTCCATGCTCTCCCGGGGGGTGTCCGTGCAGTTGTTCAGCGCGCTGCGGATCTCGTCGACCCGCTGCGGGCCCTGCAGCACCGTCGCCTTCTTCAGGTCGTCGTCGAGCTGCTCGTACAGCCTTTCCTGCACGATGAACCAGCACGTCACCGACACCGCCGCCACCGCGAACGCCACCGCCGCCGCCACCAGCAGCGACAGCCGCGCCCGGATCGGGAGCGAGCGGTACCTGCGGACCAGCCTGTTCACTCCGTGCCGCCCTGCCGCAGGGCGTAGCCGACGCCCCGCACCGTGTGCACCAGGCGCGGCTCGCCGCCCGCCTCGGTCTTGCGGCGCAGGTACATGACGTACACGTCGAGGGAGTTCGACGACGGCTCGAAGTCGAAGCCCCAGACCGCCTTCAGGATCTGCTCCCGGGTGAGGACCTGGCGCGGGTGCGCCATGAACATCTCCAGCAGCGTGAACTCCGTACGGGTCAGCTCCACCTGGCGCGCGCCCCGCGTCACCTCACGGGTCGACAGGTCCATGCGCAGGTCGGCGAAGGTGAGGACGTCACTGTGGTCGGTGGCGCCGGCCACGGCGGCCGCGTACGAGCTGCGGCGCAGCAGCGCGCGGATCCGGGCGAACAGCTCGTCCAGCTCGAACGGCTTGACCAGGTAGTCGTCCGCCCCCGCGTCCAGTCCCGTCACCCGGTCGCCGACCGTGTCCCGGGCGGTCAGCATCAGGACGGGCGTGGTGTCGCCGGTGGCCCGGATGCGGCGGGCGGCGGTCAGGCCGTCCATCCGGGGCATCTGGATGTCCAGGACGATCAGGTCGGGCCGGTACACGGCCGTCTTCTCCAGGGCGTCCGCGCCGTCGACGGCG
>NZ_LIRG01000724.1 GCF_001419695.1 Streptomyces prasinopilosus | reverse complement strand
GAGAGAGTCGACTCCGGCCGCTGACGGAGCAGGCGGTGGCGCCGCCGCCGGCCCGCGCCGGGCGAGCTCCCGCGGCCCGGCCGCCGCCCCGGTGGGGCCCCGGGGCCGGAACCGGCGAAGCCGCACCCGCCCGCCGCGGGGCGGGCGGCAGGGGGCGGGGCGCCGTGCCGCCCGCCGTGCTCGCCGGTGCCGCTCGCCGGCCCCGTGTCAGGGGCGCTGCGCGGCCGCGGCGTCGGGGGTGCGGCCGTCCGGGCGCGGTTCCAGGCGTACGACGATGCCCTTGTACGTCGGTGTGTTGCTGGTCCCGGCCACGCTGTCCAGCGGCACCAGGGCGTTGGCCTCCGGGTAGTAGGCGGCGGCGCACCCGGCGGTCGTGGGGTAGGAGACGAGCCGGAAGTCCTCGACACGGCGTTCGGTGCCGTCCTGCCAGACGCTGACCACGTCCACCTGGGAGCCGTCCTGGAGTCCGAGGGCGCGCAGGTCGGCGGGGTGGACGAGCACGACGCGGCGTGAGCCGTGGATGCCGCGGTAGCGGTCGTTGGTGGTGTACGGCACCGTGTTCCACTGGTCGTGGGAGCGCAGCGTCTGCAGGAGGAGGTGCCCGCGGGGGGCGCGCAGCGACTCGAAGTCGTTCACGGTGAACAGCGCCTTGCCGCTGGGGGTGGGGAAGACGCTCTCGTTGACCGGGTTCGGCAGGGTGAAGCCGCCCGGCTTGCGCACCCTGCTGTTGAAGTTCTCGAAGCCGGGGACGACCCGTGCGATGCGGTCCCGGATGGTGCCGTAGTCCGCCTCGAATTCCTCCCAGGGCACGTCCGCCTGGCCGTCCAGGGTCCGGCGGGCCAGCCGGCTGATGATCGCGACCTCGCTGAGCAGGTGGTCGGAGGCCGGTTCCAGGCGGCCGGACGAGGCGTGCACCTGGCTCATGGAGTCCTCGACGGTGATGAACTGCTCCTCGCCGTTCTGGCAGTCCCTTTCGCTGCGGCCGAGGGTGGGGAGGATCAGCGCGGTGTCGCCGCAGACGGCGTGGGAGCGGTTCAGCTTGGTGGAGATGTGCGCGGTGAGGCGGCAGCGGCGCAGCGCCCGCTCGGTCAGTTCGCTGTCGGGGGCGGCCCGTACGAAGTTGCCCGCGAGGCCGAGGAAGACCTTGGCGCGGCCTTCGAGCATGGCCCGGATGGAGCCCACTGTGTCCAGGCCGTGGTGGGCGGGCGGGGTGAAGGCGAACTCGCGCCCGAGGGCGTCCAGGAAGCCCTGGGGCATCCGCTCCCAGATGCCCATGGTCCGGTCCCCCTGGACGTTGCTGTGTCCGCGCACGGGGCAGACGCCGGCTCCGGGTTTGCCGATGTTGCCGCGCAGGAGCTGGAAGTTCACCAGTTCGCGGAGGGTGGGCACGGCGTGCTTGTGCTGGGTGAGTCCCATCGCCCAGCAGACGATGATCCGTTCGCTGGCCAGGACCCGGTCCCGCAGTTCCTCGAGCTGGCCGCGGGCCAGGCCGGTGGCCGCCAGGACGTCCGGCCAGGAGACGGTGGTGCGGATGTGGTGGGCGAACTCCTCGAACCCGCTGGTGTGCCGGTCGATGAACTCCCGGTCCAGCACCGTCCCCGGCGCGGCGTCCTCGGCCTCCAGCAGGAGCAGGTTCAGGGCCTGGAAGAGGGCGAGGTCGCCGCCGAGCCGGATCTGGAGGAACTGGTCGGCGATGTTGGTGCCCCGGCCGATGACCCCGCGTGGTTTCTGCGGGTTCTTGAAGCGCATGAGGCCCGCTTCGGGCAGCGGGTTGACGGCGACGATCTGCCCGCCCCCGCGCTTGGTCTCCTCCAGTGCGGAGAGCATGCGGGGGTGGTTGCTGCCCGGGTTCTGCCCCAGGGTGAGCACGAGGTCGGCGTGGTGGATGTCCAGCAGGCTCACGTTGCCCTTGCCGGTGCCCAGCGTCTCGTACAGGGCCGCGCCGCTCGACTCGTGGCACATGTTGGAGCAGTCGGGCAGGTTGTTGGTCCCCAGGATCCGGGCGAAGAGCTGGAGGAGGAAGGCGGGCTCGTTGCCGGCCCGGCCGGAGGTGTAGAAGACCGCCTCGTCGGGCGAGTCCATGGCCCGCAGTTCGTCGGCGATCAGCCCCAGGGCGTCGTGCCAGCTGATCGGCTCGTAGTGGTCCGAGCCCGGCCGCTTCACCATGGGCTGGGTGAGGCGTCCCTGCTGGTTCAGCCACCGGTCCGAGCTGCGTGCCAGTTCGGAGACCGGGTGGCGCCGGAAGAACTCGGGGGTGACGCGTCGCGTGGTGGCGTCGTCGTTGGCGTGTTTGGCGCCGTTCTCGCAGTACTCGTTCGTGTGACGCTTGCCCGGCGCGGGGTCCGGCCAGGCGCAGCCCGGGCAGTCGAAGCCCTCGGTCTGGTTGATGTCGATCAGGTTCAGTGCCGTGCGCCGGACCGACGTCTCGGCGAGGGAGTACTGCACCGCGTGGGCCACCGCCGGGACGCCGGCCGCCCACGTCTTCGGCGGGGTGATCTTCGCCTGCTCGCCGCCCGGATCACCGTTCGATGACTGTCGCACCGCCTCGACCTTCCGCTCTGTTCCGCTCACCTGCTCCGCTCCACGCCGAGCACGCAAAGGGGTACCTGACAACTATCCAGGACATACCACCTTGTGAAAGGTGGCGTCGCGGTTACTCTCCGGCCTCCTCAGCCGACCGGCCAGTTCGGCACCCGCCGCGGCAGGATGTCGGAGTCCGGCTCCACCCGGCCCCCGCTGATCGTTCCCCGCCACCGGCCGCTCTCCCGGCCCTGGCGCTCGATGTACTCCTTGAAGCGCCGGAGGTCCTCCCGCACCTGCCGGCGGACCAGGCCCAGGGCGGCCCCGGCCCGCTCGGCGGCGCCGCGCGGAGTGAAGTCGATACGGAGGGACACCCGGCAACGGTCCTCTCCCAGCGACCGGAAGCTCACCTCACCGGACAGGCCGGGCCTGCCCACCACGCGCCACTCCACCCGGTCGTCGGGGCGCTGTTCGGTGATCTCCACGTCGAACTCGCGGGTCACGCCGCCGAACCTGGTCGCCCAGTGCGTCATGGTGGAGCGGGACCGGTCCACCCGGCGCACGCCGCGCATGAACCGGGGGAAGCACTCGAACTGGGTCCACTGGTTGTAGGCCATATGGACCGGGACGTCGATGTCGACGGCGTCTTCGATGACGCTCATGGGCGTCTCTCCTCTCCACCGCGGGCCGGGGGGTCGCACACCCACGCGGCCGAGTGCCCCTCTCCCACGCACTCAATCCGGGCGATGTCGTCCTGGGAGCGGATGGTTGGCACACGTCTCTTCCGGGGACCCGGGGACCCGTGGGATCCCGCGAACTCGAGAGGCCGTGGCAACGGCTGAGGACAGAGGAAAAGAAGGTGATGTGATGAGCGAGACCACTCCCTCGCAGGCGGAGGGCGAACGGGACGACGAGGAACGGCTCACGGAGCCGGACCGGACCACTCCCTCGCAGGCGGAGGGAGAGCGGGACGACGAGGACGACCGGGCCCCGGCGGACACCCGGCCCCCGGCGGACGGCGGGGGCGAGCGGCCGTAGCCGGTACCGATCACCGAGGAGGTGTCGGATGCACGACGAGCACGCCACCGGTCCCCCTTCGCGGCGGCCGCAGGATCCGCCGGTCGCCCGCTCACCGGACGGATCCGCCGGGTCCGCCGCACCCGCCCCCCGCACCGGTCGGCCACCCCGTGGTGAGCGTGCGGAGCGGGGGGCGCCCCGCGACGGGACCTCCTCCGGCGGTGCGTCCCCCGCCGGCGCGCCGGACGACCGGCGGAGGCTGCACGACGATCTCACCGCGAGGATCGAGACGCTCCGGCGGCGGAAGGACTCGGCCGAGGCGGAGATCGCGGCCCTGTGGGCGGACTGCGCCCTCGACGCGGTGGACGCCGGTGCGACCCGGGCGGCCGTCGCGGAGGCGCGTGTCCGCGCCGACGAGACGCGCGGGCAGCTGGAGCAGGCCCTGGCCGCCCGGCGCCGGCTGGACGACGGCACCTTCGGCTCCTGCGTCTCCTGCGGCGCCCCCATCGACCGGGAGCGGATGCTCGCCGTGCCCCACACCGAGCTGTGCGTCTCGTGCCGGCGCGCCCACGAGAGCCGCCGCGCCCCGGCACGGTCGGCTCCGCCCGGAAGGTGACCTCCGGCACGGACGCCCCGGACCCCGCTTCGACCGCGGACCGCCGGGTACGCGGGGCCCGTACCGGCCCCGGCACGGGCTCACGCCGGCCCGCGGTGACGCGCGGTGGACGGCGCCCGTGCCCGCCGGACGGACGACGAACACGAGAAAGGACAGCGCGATGACCGTTCCCGAGGAGAACCGGCCGAAGACGGAGACGACCGACCAGGTGGTCGCCACGCCGGACGAGCAGGAGAACAAGCGCGACGACGAGAGCAAGAACATGCGGGAAGCCATGGAGGAGGCCGGGATCACCCCCGAGGACTACGAGAAGTGAACCCGGCCTCCCCGGGGGACGGACCGGCGGGAACCGGTCCGTCCCCCGAGGGGCCGGCCGCCCGGCCGGTCCGGGGCGCCGGTGCGCGGTGTCCCGGTGACGGCGTCGCGCGAGAAGCCGCTCCCGGGGGCCGGTTCGTCGGCCAGGGGGAGGTCGAGGCGTCCTGCCCCGTCCTCGCCGGCGGCCCCCGCCTGTCCGCCTGACCCGCCCCCGCCTCCACGCGTACCGGTGGCGTCGCGGGAGAAGCGTGCCGGGCGGGCGCCACGCCCACCGCGGGTGCGGTGGACCCGGGCGGACGGCGGCCCGGCCGCGGCCGCGGAACGCGCCGGAGCCGACGGTGCGGAAGGCGCACGGCGCCACCCGCCGCCCGCTCGGCCCGCGGCGGCGCGCTTCGCACACCGCACCCGCCGAGCGGCCCGGACCCACCCGAGGAGCAGGCCGTGAGCGCCACCGGCACGGACCTCGCGACGGACCTCGCGGGCTGGAACTCCGAGGCCCTCGACGGGATCCTCTCGAACGACGCGGGCCGTCCCGTCCTGTTCACCGACGCCCGCGACGAGCCCCGTGCGCCCGGTGCGCGGGACGTCCGGCGGGACGGCGGTGCGAACGGCGCCGTCCCCCGCTTCACCCCTGCCGGCCCGGCCTCCGCGACGGCCGCCTTCTCGCCGGTACCCCCCCCCCCGGCCGTCGAGCCCCAGCGGGGTCCGCAGGGGCGGCAGGATCCACCGGGGGCACTCGGTCACCCGGGGGCACTCGGTCACCTTCGGCCGGGGACGAGTGCGGGGTCGGCATCCCGGGGACGAGGTTCGTGCGCCGCTCGGCCGTGGCACACCGCATACGGCGGACGGCCCCTCCTTTGGACCGGAAGGGCCGTCCACTCGTGGGTGTTTCCTGGTACCCCGCCACGAGGACGGAGCCCGCGGCCGGTTGCCCGCCGGGCAGGGGTCAGCCGCTGACCGTGATGTTCGAGCTTCCGCTGCTCTGGTAACCCTCGGTGGCCATGATCATGTAGTACCTGAACTGGCCCATGTTCATGCCCGCGCGCGCCCAGGCGTCGAAGTGGTTGCCGGTGGTGATGGTGCCGGAGCCGCTGGTCACCTTCGACTGGCGGACGCTCCAGTACTGGTCGAAGGTGCGGGTGCCCTCGACGGAGGGGGCGTTGTACCGCGTCGTCTTGTAGATGTCGTACGTGCCGCCGTCGCTGTGGACGGTGCCCCTGTACTCGCCGGTGGGCCGGTAGCTGCCCCAGTTGTCGACGATGTAGTACTCCACCAGCGGGTTCGACGTCCAGCCGTAGAGGCAGCCGTAGCCGTTGCCCGACGGGTTGAAGTAGCCGGTGTAGCGGACCGTCCTGCGCCCGCCGGTGTTCCAGCCCTTGCCGGCGACGAAGTTGCCGCAGTTGGTCCACCGGGTGCTGTAACTGCCGCCGCCGTTGAGCGTCATGGAGACGGAGCCGCCGCCGTCGGTCCAGAACGAGTAGTACATGCCGTCGTAGCCGGTCTGGTTGGTGGTGATGGTGGTGGCGGCGTGAGCCGTGCCGGACAGCAGCAGTCCGGACGCGGTGGCGAGCGCGACGGTGCCGGCGCCGCCGAGGAAGCCTCGCCGGCTCAAGCCGCTGAAGGGAGCGGGGTTCTGCTGGATCGGGTCCTGCTGCGTGCCGTCCTGCTGCATGCGTCCTCCCGATGAAGGCTGGTGGGGGGCGGGCGGCTTCTGCCGCCCGCGGCCTTGCATGGAACACGGCGGGGATCGCCCGTCGTCGTGCCGCAACGACCGACCGCCGCCCCCGGCCGCATGACGCGAGGGGAACGACGGCCTCCTGTCGTCCGGTGGCCACAGTTTTCGTAGAACGCCATGATCATGTCAACGCTTTCGACAATCTTTCGGAAACACTTCTCCAGCCGGAAGAGGGCTTGGTAAACACACCTTCGCTGGTCAGAAAACTCCTCACACGAACCTCTACGAGGGAGGGAAGGAGATGAGAAAGGAACGTAACGCAAGCATGCGCCCGACGTCCGAAACTTTCGAACGGGTGGGGACGTGACTGCGGCATCCGCGCTGGGGACGACCGCGCGCGAACGGCCCGGCCTGGGCCACCGCGTACGACACGGCGGGTTC
>NZ_LIRG01000723.1 GCF_001419695.1 Streptomyces prasinopilosus | reverse complement strand
CCTCCGTCAGCATGCCGGGCGCCCGGTCCTGCCCGGCATGCTGACGGAGGTCTTCGAACACCGCCTGCTGCGCGCCCTGTCGGCGGGGCGGGGACCCGGCCCGGAGCTGGCGGAGGAGGCGCTGCGCCGGGCCGGCTCGGGACGGCTGCGCCACCGCGACCTGTACCTGCTGCTCCTCGCCGCCCGGGGCGAGGAGTGGACGGAGGTGCGCACGGCGGCGCTCCGGCGTGCCGCCGCGATGCCCCCGGCTCCGGCCAGGCTGCTGCACTGGTACGCCGCGCAGCAAGGTGCCGGTGACGGTGGCGGCGAAGGACACGGCTTGTTCTACGAGGAGGAGGCGGCGGACGGCGCCGGTGGCCGCCACCGCGTGCGGGCCCGGCTGCGGGCGGAGCGCACGTGGACCGGGCCGGAGCGGGCCGCCCGGTCGCGCGGGACGGCCAAGCACTACGCCTGCTGCGCGCTGCTCGCCGAACTGGCCGGTCTGCCGGAGCCCGCCCCGCAGGTCGAGGACGGGCGGGCCGAGGCCGTACGCATCACGGTCCCCGCGCAGGGCCAGGACCCCGTCAAGACGCTCAACAAGCACTACCAGCGGGAAGCGATCACCAGGCCCGAGTCGACGCTGCGCGTCCTGGGGCCGCGCGTGGAGTGCACCTACCGTTGCCGCCACCGGGACAGTGACCTGCGGGTCCAGGCCACCGCGGTCGGCCCGGACAAGAACGCGGCACGCGGTGCCGCGGCGCTGAAACTGCTGCGCAAGCTCGCCTCCGTCGACGCGGCCGAGGGCGCCGGCACCGTCGGCGGCGCTGCCGCCCCCGGCGCCCTCGGCGACCCCGATGTCCTCGGCTCCGCCCGCCGTGGTGCGGAGGGATCGCGGTCCGCGGGAGCAGGCTCCGTGGTCACGCCGGTCGCCCCCTCACCGATCCGGTTGCGCGAAGCGGTCGCGGCGGGCCGCGCGGTGTCGTTCGTGCCCGCGCGGGGTGCGGGCCCGGCGGCGTGGTGGGTGCGGGACGGCGGCTCCCGTTCCCGCGTGCTGCCGGGGACCGGCCGGTACGTCCCGCTCGCGGAGGGTTTACCCGCGGTGCACCGGGCCGGGGAGGGAGCGGACCCGACCGCGCTGTTCTGGCAGCGGGCGGTGCACATCGCCCTGCAGCTCGTCCGTGCCCGGCTCGTCCGTCCCGCGCTCGACGAGCGCGGGTACGCGGTGTGGCGGGTGGGCCCGGTCCCGGTGGAGGCCGAGGGGGCGTTGACGGCGCTCGCCGCCGCGGCGCCGCCCGGTGCCGTACTGCCCGGTGCCGTAGTGCCCGGTGACGCGCCGTCCGATCCCGGTGCGGCCGCGCGGCAGGCGCTCCTCGCCTGCTGCGACGCGGTGGCCGACGCGCTGGTGCGCACCCCGGCCGCCGTCCTGTGCGGTACCGGCCCGTGGACGGCGTCCGCGCCGGGCCCGGTCGCCCCCGGAGCGCGGGACGCGGTAGGCGGCTGGCTGGACGACGTGGAGGACCTGGTCGACAGCGGCCCGGCCCCCCGGCTGATCCTGCGGATCCGGCCGCCCGACGACGAGCAGGCCGCCGCCGGCCGGCTCACCGCCGACCTGCACCTGGCCCCGGCGGACACCGCCTCCGCGGGCCCGCTCCCGGACGGACCGGACGAACCGGGCGAGGTGGCCGCCGCCCGGGTGTGGTCCGGCGCCGCGCGTGTCGGCGGGGAGGGCGCCGACACGGTCCGGCCGCGGGTGCGGCGGGTCCTGCGGCGGGCCGCCCGGCTGCATCCGGACCTGGACCCCCTGGCCTCGATGGCCGGTGAGGGGCCCCCGCGGCAGTGCGTCCTGCACTCCCGCGCGATCGTCGCGCTGCTGGAGCGGGAGGCCGGACTCGCCGCAGCGGGCGTACGGGTGGTGTGGCCCGAGCGGCTGCGCACCGCCCTGTCGGCGGCAGCGGTCGTCGGCACACCGGACGGGGAGGAGGAAGCCGGCCCCGTCCGGACGACCGGGTCCGCCCGATCCGCCGGGACGGCCGGGCGGGCCGGGCCGGCCGGGGAGCGGTCGCGGTTCAGTGTGACGGCGTTGCTCGACTTCCGCTGGCAGGTCGCCCTCGACGGCTCCGACCTCAGCGAGGAGGAGATGGACGCCCTCGCCGAAGCGGCCCGGCCGCTGGTGCGCATCCGGGGGGAGTGGGTGCTGGCCGACCCCGTCCTGCGGCGCCGTGCCCGCCACCGGCTCCTGGGCCGGCTGCCCGGGACGCAGGCGCTGACCGCCGCGCTGTCGGGCACCGTCGCCGTCGACGGTGACACGGTCGCCTGCCGGCCCGCCGGACCGCTCGCCGACATGATCGGCGTGCTGCGGCAGGGCGAACACCATCCCGAGGCGGTGCCCGCGCCCGCCGGGCTGACGGCCGCTCTGCGCGGCTACCAGCACCGGGCCCTGACCTGGCTCGCGCACACCACACGCCTCGGGTTCGGTGCCCTCCTCGCCGACGACATGGGGCTGGGCAAGACCCTCACCACGCTCGCCTTCGCCCTGCACCACCAGCGCCGCGGTTCCGGTCCGACGCTGGTGGTCTGCCCGGCGTCCCTCGTGGCCACCTGGTGCCGGGAGGCCGCCCGTTTCGCCCCCCGCCTGCCGGTCGTCGCCTACCACGGCGCCGACCGCACGCTGGAGGCGGTCACCGCCACCACGCTGGTGGTCACCACCTACGACCTGCTGCGCCGCGACCCCGGCCGCCTCGCCGAGCGCCACTGGGGCCTGGTCGTCGCCGACGAGGCCCAGCACGCGAAGAACCCCGCCTCCACCACCGCCCGCCGGCTGCGCGCCCTGCCCTCCACCACCCGCCTGGCGCTGACCGGCACCCCGGTGGAGAACAACCTGTCCGAGCTGTGGGCGCTGCTCGACTGGACCAACCCGGGTCTGTTCGGGCCGCTGACGGCGTTCCGGTCCCGTTGGGCGAACGCCGCGGAGAAGAACCCCGACGGCGCGGAGGCCGCCGCGCTGGGCCGGGTCGTCGCCCCGTTCCTGCTCCGGCGCCGCAAGACCGACCCCGGGATCGCCCCCGACCTCCCCGCGAAGATCGACCGGCCGTGTCCGGTGCGGCTGACCACCGAGCAGGCCGGCCTGTACGAGGCGGTCGTCCGCGAGACCCTGCGGCAGATCCGGGACGCCCGCGGCATCGAACGCAACGGTCTGGTCTTCAGGCTCCTGACCGCGCTGAAGCAGATCACCAACCATCCCGCCCACTACCTGCGGGAACAGCCGCCCGCCGGCGGCGAGTCGGCCGCGTTCACGGCGCGTTCGGCCAAGACCGCCGCCCTCGTCGACCTGCTGGAGACGATCCGGGCGCGCGAGGAGGCCGTCCTGGTCTTCACCGGCTACGTCGCCATGGGCCGCCTGCTCACCGCCCTCCTCACCCACCTCGGGCACGACCCGCTCTTCCTGCACGGGGCGACGCCCCTGGCCGAACGGACGCGCGGGGTCGACGCCTTCCAGGCCGGCCGGCACCCGGTGCTGGTCCTGTCCCTCAGAGCGGCCGGGACCGGTCTGACCCTCACCCGTGCCGCCCACGTCGTCCACTACGACCGCAGCTGGAACGCCGCCGTCGAGGACCAGGCCACCGACCGTGCCCACCGCATCGGCCAGCACCGGACCGTGACCGTGCACCGCCTGATCACCCGGCACACCGTCGAGGACCGCATCGACGAACTCCTCACCCGCAAGCGCGCCCTGGCCTCCGCCGTCCTGACCGGCGGGGACCGGGCGCTCACCCGGCTGACCGACCGGGAACTGGCCGACCTCGTGGCCCTGGGGGAACCCCGGTGAGCGGGCCGCACACCACCGCCGGATGGGCCCGCGCCCTGACCGCCTCCCTCACCGCCGCCCTCACCCGGGCCGCATCGGGCACCGCGCTCCCCGACGCGGCACGGCGTCTGCTGCTCACCGGGGAGGCGGGCACGCTCAACGTCAACCGGGGCTTCGCCACGACCAAGTTCCCCCTGCCCGGCGGTCGCGTCGCCCGGCCCCGGCTGCTCGTCGCCGAACTCACGGACGCCGACTGGGAGCGCGTCGAAACCGCGCTCCGCGCACGTCCCGACGCGGTGGCCGTCGCCGGGACCGCCGCCGTCAGC
>NZ_LIRG01000722.1 GCF_001419695.1 Streptomyces prasinopilosus | reverse complement strand
GCGCGGCACCGTACGGCCGGGGCGGCCGCCACGCCCGCCCTCGTCCCTCACCCGGTCAGGGCCCGTCCGGGTCGGACCGGTTGAGGGCGGACCTCGGGGCGGGTCCCGCCGCCATCAGGTAGTCGGCGGCCGAGGTGTCCGTCACCAGGCTGGTGACCAGCCCGGAGCGCAGCACCGCGTCGATCGCGGGGCCCTTGCGCTGCCCGCCGGCGATCGCGACGACCTCGGGGACCCGGCGGAGCTGGTCGGTCTTGACCGTGATGCACCGCTCCCCGAGGTCGCGGCCCACCCGGCGCCCGTCGGCGTCGAAGAGGTGCGCGGACATCTCGGCGGCGACACCGAGGGAGGCGTAGTGCTCCCGCTCCTCGTCCGTGAGCATGTCGTGCACGGTCGAGATGCCCGGCTCCCAGGAGCCGATGGAGACGCAGGCGACCGTGACCTTGTCGAAGTACTCGAAGGCCCGGGCGATACCGGTCTGGTGGCGCAGCGCCTCGGCGGTCGCCGCGTCCGGCAGCAGCATCGGCGCGTAGATGGGGTGGGCGTCGCCGCCCGACACCTGTGCGGCCCGCCGCACGGCCTCCACCGAGCCGCGCTCGGCGGTCCCGGCGTCGTACACGCCCGTCAGCTGCACGACCGTGCAGGGCGCCAGCCGGTCCAGGGCCGCCGCCATGTGGATGGTCGACCGGCCCCAGGCCAGTCCCAGCACGTCTCCCTCGTTGACCAGTTCGCCGAGCAGGTCGGCGGCCACCTCTCCCAGGTTCTCGGGGTCGGGGGTCTCCGCGGCCTCGGCCGGGGACTCCACCACGACGGCGTGCCGCAGGCCGTAGCGGGCGCGCAGCGCGTCGGAGCGATCCGCGTCCAGCTCGGCGGGCACGCGGATCTCGATGCGCACGAGATCCCGTTCGAGGGCGGTCTCCAGGACCCGGGCCACCTTGAAGCGGCTGACGCCGAACTCCTCGGCGATCTGGATCTTGGACTTGCCCTCTAGGTAGAAGCGGCGGGCCATGGCCGCCGCCTGCACCAGCTCAGCGGGTCCCATCCGCATGGCTGAACGGCCCGCCGCCGACATACCCGACACGGCGTTCTCCTCACTGCTGTTCACACTCTGGATTCGCCGTTCATCCTCGCAGATCCGGCGCGGTCGAACGGCCTTGCTGGAGAGCCGTTCATGTTCCCGTGGTTCAGTGGTCGCACGCCCAGGACGCCTTGCCCGTCGCGGCCTCGGCCCGTTCGCGCAGCGCACGTACCGCCTCGGCCGGGTCGTCCGCCCCGTACACGGCGGATCCGGCGACGAAGACGTCGGCTCCGGCGTCGGCGCACTGCTCGATGGTGGAGGCCGAGACACCGCCGTCGACCTGGAGCCAGAGGTCCAGTCCGTGCTTGCCGATCAGCTCGCGGGTGCGGCGGATCTTCGGAAGCATGATGTCGAGGAAGGCCTGGCCCCCGAAGCCCGGCTCGACCGTCATGATCAGCAGCATGTCGAGCTCGGGGAGCAGGTCCTCGTACGGCTCGATCGGCGTCGCGGGCCGCAGTGCCATGGAGGCCCTGGCCCCCTTGGCCCGGATCTCCCGGGCCAGCCGCACGGGCGCGGCGGCCGCCTCCACGTGGAAGGTGACGGAGCCGGCCCCCGCCTCGACGTACTGGGGCGCCCAGCGGTCGGGGGCCTCGATCATCAGGTGGCAGTCCAGCGGGGTGTCCGTCGCACGCGCCAGCGACTCCACGACCGGCACACCGAGCGTGAGGTTCGGGACGAAGTGGTTGTCCATGACGTCGACGTGGAGCCAGTCGGCTCCCGCGACCGCCTGCGCCTCGTCCGCGAGGCGGGCGAAGTCGGCGGAGAGGATGCTGGGGTTGATCTGCGCGGCCATGCACCAAGCCTGCCATGCCCTCCGGGGTACGGCGGCACCGGTCGGGGACGGATGCGGGCATATCCGTCTCCCGTCCCCCCGTTCCGCGTCCCGGACCGGCCGGTTCCGGCACGGCCGTGAGCCCGGCGCGCGGTGCTCCCGGGCGGACCGGGACCGCGGGGAGAACGGGGCACGCGGGGCGCCCGGGGTGCGTGGGGCACCCGGGACGTGAGGACGCGGGCCGCACCGGCTCGCCCGCGAGGACGGCGCCGGCACGGTGCGCGTACCCGGGAGGCGGGCCTCAGCCGGTCCGGCGGATGAGCGCCAGATACATGGCGTCGGTCCCGTGCACATGCGGCCACAACTGGACGTCGGGGCCCTCGCCCAGTTCCTCGACGCCCGGCAGCAGCGGCCGGGCGTCGAGGAGCTCGGTGTCCGGGAACTGCTTGAGGAGGTCGGCGACCACGGCCCGGGTCTCCGCCAGGTGCGGCGAACAGGTGGCGTAGCCGACGACGCCGCCGACCCGTACGGACTCCAGGGCGGTGCGCAGCAGTCCGCGCTGCAGGGGGGCGAAGCCCTCCAGGTCGTCCGGGCGGCGCCGCCAGCGCGCCTCGGGGCGCCGGCGCAGGGAGCCGAGGCCGGTGCAGGGCACGTCGACCAGCACCCGGTCGAAGGTGCCGGGCCGCCAGGGCGGCCGGGTGCCGTCGGCCGCGACGACCTGGTACGGCCCGGGGTTCCCCGCCAGCGCCTTGGCGACCAGTCCGGCCCGGTGCGGCTGCTTCTCGGAGGCCAGCAGGACGGCACCGCGCTCGGCGGCGAGCGCGGCGAGCAGCGCGGCCTTGCCGCCGGGACCGGCGCAGCCGTCCAGCCACATCCGGTCGGGTCCGTCCAGCGGTGCGCCGGCCAGGGCGAGCGCGACGAGCTGGCTGCCCTCGTCCTGCACGCCGGCCCTGCCGTCCGCCACGGCCGGGATCGCGCCCGGCTCGCCGCCCTCGCTCAGCCGCACCGCGTACGGCGACCAGCGGCCGGGCAGCGCGGCCTCCTCCTGGAGCAGTTCCCCGGTGGTGGCCCGGCCGCGCCGGCATCGAGGAACTGCTGAGGGCCGACAACGAACGGCCCGAGGTCACGCTCGTCGCCCGTCCCGGCCGGGCCACCACCGGGGAACTGCTCCAGGAGGAGGCCGCGCTGCCCGGCCGCTGGTCGCCGTACGCGGTGCGGCTGAGCGAGGGCGGCGAGCCGGGCGCGATCCCGGCCGTGGCGGACGGCAGGGCCGGCGT
>NZ_LIRG01000721.1 GCF_001419695.1 Streptomyces prasinopilosus | reverse complement strand
CACACATGATCCACCGCCCGCCGCCGGAGGGGGCGGGCAGGGCGGACCGCTGATCGTCACCGAGGACACGGGGCTCCTCGACGACCTGCTGCGCCTGTGCGCGGCGGCCGGTACCACCCCGGAGGTCCATCACGCAGTGCCCGAGCGGCGGAGCAGCTGGGAGGCCGCACCGCTCGTCCTCGTCGGTGACGACGCCGCGCGGCGGGTACGAGGTGCCGCGCGGCGCCGCGGAGTGGTGCTGGTCGGCCGTGACCAGGACGATCCCGGGGTCTGGCGCCGCGCGGCACCTCGTACCCGCCGCGCGGCGCCGCGGAGTGGTGCTGGTCGGCCGTGACCAGGACGATCCCGGGGTCTGGCGCCGGGCCGTCGAGATCGGCGCCGACCATGTGCTGATGCTGCCCGACGGCGAGCAGTGGCTGGTCGACCGCATCGCCGATGTGGCCGAGGGCGTCGGCCGGCCGGCCCTGACCGTCGGTGTCCTCGGCGGCCGGGGCGGGGCAGGCGCCTCCACACTCGCGTGCGCGCTCGCCGTCACCTCGGCCCGTGAGGGGCTGCGCACCCTCCTGGTGGACGCGGATCCGCTGGGCGGCGGACTCGACGTGGTCCTCGGCGGCGAAACGACGGAAGGGCTGCGCTGGCCCGCTTTCGCCGCCTCACGGGGGCGGGTCGGCGGCGGCGCCCTCGAGGAGTCGCTGCCCGCACTGCACTCCCTGCGCGTGCTCAGCTGGGACCGCGGCGACTGCGTCGCCGTCCCGCCGCAGGCCGTACGCGCGGTGCTCGCCGCAGCCCGGCGCGGGGGAGGCGCGGTCGTGGTCGACCTGCCGCGGCGCGTCGACAGCGGGGTGGCCGAGATCCTCGCGCAACTCGACCTCGCGCTCCTGGTGGTCCCCGCCGAGCTGCGTGCCGTCGCGGCGGCCGGACGCGTCGCCTCCGCCGTCGGCATGGTCCTGCGCGACCTGCGGGTGGCGGTGCGCGGTCCGTACGCACCCGGTCTCGACGACCGCGAGGTGGCCCGGCTGCTCGGACTGCCCCTCGTCGGCGACCTGCCCGTCGAGCCCGGCCTGCAGCACCCTTCCGGCTCGAAACGGCCGCCCGGAGCGGTCGCCCGGAGCCCGTTGGCCCGGTTCTGCAAGGAGTTCTGGGAGCGGGCGCTGATGGAGGCGAGGGCCGCATGAACACCGGAGGGCACCCGGGGCCGAAGGGCCCGCACGGGAGGCACGGAACGACGGCGGGTGACCGGGGGAGCGCGGTGTCCGTGCAGACGCGCGGGGCACCCCGGGCGGGACTCGGGGACGAGGCTCCGAGGGGTGCCGCGAGCGTCCGGGGCGGCGGTGCGGCCGCCGCGGGCCCCCGCGGCGCGGCGGGGGAGCACGGGCACGGAGCCGGGACCCCGGCGACGGGAGCGAGGGCCGGGGCGCCGGAGAGGGCGCCCGGGAGCGGGCCCGGAATGCCCGCCGGGCTGCTCGACGGGGTACGGCGGTGGCTCGCGGAGAGCGGGTCCGAACCGACGCCCGCGCGGGTGGCGCAGGCCCTGCGCGAGCAGGGACGGGTGCTCGGTGCCGCCGAGGTGCTGGGTGCCGCGGAACAGCTGCGGTCCGAACTGATCGGCAGCGGCCCGCTGGACCCGCTCCTCGCCGACCGGTCGGTCACCGACGTGCTCGTGTCGGCACCCGACCGGGTCTGGGTGGACCGGGGCGGCGGGCTGGAACTGACGGGCGTCTCCTTCCCGGACGCGGCGGCCGTGCGCAGGCTCGCCCAACGGCTCGCCGCCGTGGCCGGGCGGCGCCTGGACGACGCCCGGCCCTGGGTCGACGCGCGCCTGGCCGACGGGACACGACTGCATGCCGTACTGCCCCCGGTGGCCGTCGGCTGCACCTGCCTGTCGCTGCGCGTCGTACGGCCCCGCGCCTTCACCCTGGACGAACTGGCGGCGGCGGGAACGGTGCCGCCGGGCGGCGACCGGATCCTGCGCGCGCTGCTCGGCGCGCGGCTGTCCTTCCTGGTCAGCGGCGGCACCGGGACCGGCAAGACGACCTTGCTCAGCGCACTGCTGGGGCTGGTGGGCCCGGACGAACGGATCGTCCTCGCCGAGGACTCGGCCGAACTGCGGCCCGACCATCCCCACGTCGTACGCCTGGAGACCCGGCCCGCGAACCAGGAGGGCGCCGGACTGGTCACGCTCGAGGACCTGGTGCGCCAGGCGCTGCGGATGCGGCCGGACCTGCTGGTCGTGGGCGAGGTGCGCGGCCCCGAGGTGGTCCATCTGCTGGCGGCCCTCAACACCGGACACGAAGGTGCGGGGACCGTCCACGCCAATGCCGCCGCGGACGTGCCCGCCCGGCTGGAGGCGCTCGGCACGGCGGCGGGGCTCGACCGCCTCGGGCTGCACAGTCAGCTGGCGGCAGCCCTGTCCGTGGTGCTGCACCTCGTCCGCGACCGGGCCGGCCGCCGCCGGATCGCTGAGGTGCACGTGCTGGAACGGGACCCGTCGGGGCTGGTGCGGACGGTGCCCGCGCTGCGCTGGAGCCCCGAGGCGTTCGTCCCCGAGCGGGGGTGGGAGCGGCTGCGGGAACTGCTCCGGAACACCGGCGACGGCGGCGCGCCGTGAGGGGGCGGCCCGGCGGAGGCCGGGGCGCGGAGGAGCACTTCGCGGGTGATCGGCCCGGGACCGGGCGACCGGTGAACCGGTGGAGGCGGCGGACGCCGAGAGGGGACCGAGGGTGAACGGGACGGCCGGGATGTCCGCGGGGACGGCCGCGGCGTGCCTCGGGACCGCCGCGTGGCTGCTGGCCGGACAGCGGGCCGGAGCCAGGCGGGCGCGGCTGCTGCTGGCCGGTGGGGAACCGGCCGGCAGCGGGCCGCCGGGACGGGCCCGGGTGACCCGCGCGTGGGGACGCGTCCGGGGACGGCTGCGGGCCGAATGGTGGGCCCTGGCCGCCGGAGCGGTCCTGGCGCTGCTGGGCGCGTCGGTGCTGCCGTTCGTCGCCGGCGCGGCAGGAGTGCCGCTGCTGCGGCGGGTGCGGCTCGCCCACGGGGAGCGCCGGACCCGTGAGCACAGGAGCGACGCGGTGATCGCGCTGTGCGGGGCCCTCGCCGGGGAGATGCGGGCAGGACGGCAGCCGGGTGAGGCGCTGTCGCCGGCCGCGCGTGACTCCGGCGGGCTCGGCGACGCCCAGGCGGCGGTGCTGGCGGCCGCCCGGTTCGGCGGGGACGTCCCGGACGGGCTCGTGGCGGCGGCGCGGCAGCCGGGTGCCGAAGGGCTCCGCGGGCTCGCGGCGTGCTGGCGGGTCGCGGTGGACCAGGGGGCGGGCCTCACGGCCGGACTCGACCGGCTGGAGGCGGCGCTGCGTGCGGAACGGGACCAGCGTGCCGACCTGCGCGCCCAGCTCGCCGGTGCCCGCGTCACGGCGGTGATGCTCGCGGGGCTTCCCGCTCTGGGCCTGGGGCTCGGTGCGGCCCTCGGCGCCGACCCCCTGCACGTCCTCCTGCACACCCCGTCGGGGCTCGGCTGCCTCGTGTCCGGAGGGGTCCTGGAGGGGCTGGGGCTGTGGTGGGTGCAGCGGATCATGCGGGGTGCCGAGGAGGCGGCGGTATGAACGGCGATGTCTTCCACGGGCTGGGGATCGTCGCCGGGACGGCGTCCGCGCTCGGCTGGCCCCTCTGGTGGCTGCGCCACGCGCGGTACGGGCGCCGGCTGCGACGACGACTGGCCGGGACGCTGGCCGTGGAACGGGCGGTGGCCCGGCCACGCCTCACGGTGCCGGGAGGCGCGCGCGGGTGGCTGCCCCCGGCGGGAGCGGCCTGCGCGGGCTGGATGCTGGTGGGCGGTCCCGCCGGAGTGCTGGCGGGGCTGGCCGGAGCCGCCGCGCTGTGGCGGTGGCACACGCAGCAGACGGCGGCCGGGACCCACGAGCGGGAACGTGCCGCGGCCCGCGCGGCACGGCAGCTCCCTCTTGCCGCCGACCTGCTGGCCGCCTGCATCGCGGCCGGCGCCGGGCCCGTACCCGCCGCGCAGGCGGTCGGCGAGGCCCTGGGCGGGCCGGTCGGGGACGCGTTGGCCAGAGGCGCGGCGGAGGTGCGGCTCGGCGGGGAACCGGACGCGGCCTGGCGCCGGCTGGCCGCCGTGCCGGAAGCCGCGGTCCTGGCCCGGCTGCTGGAACGGGCCGACGTGTCCGGGCTCCCCATGGCCGCACCCGTCGCGCGGCTCGCCGCGGAGTCCCGCGCGCGGTGGGCCCGCGCGGCGACCGCCCGGGCACGGCGGGCCGCCGTCCTGGTCACCGCCCCGGTGGGTCTGTGCTTCCTGCCCGCCTTCGTCGCGGTCGGCGTGCTGCCCGTGGTGATCGGGCTCGCCGGCGGGGTGCTGGGAGGAGGTGGTCGATGACGGGGAGAACCGGGATCCGCGGCAGGACGGACCCGCGGCAGGACGGACCGGCAGCCGGGCGGACCGGCGGGAGGCCGGACAGCCAGATGACGTTCGACGAGACGTTTTCATGAGGGGATCGAGATGTATCAGGTGGTGCGGGCGCGGCTGTGCGCCCTGGTGTGCAGGGTGCGGACGGCACGGAAGGACACCGGAATGGTCACTTCCGAGTACGCCATGGGCATCGTGGCGGCGGTGGCGTTCGCCGTCGTGCTCTACAAGGTGGTCACGAGCGGCCCGGTCAGCGCGGCACTGACCAAGATCGTGGAGCAGGCACTCGATGGCGGGATGTGAACGGCGCTCGGACCGTGGCTTCGTGACCGCGGAGTCGGCGATGGTGCTGCCCGTCCTGGTGATGTTCGCGATGGCGCTGGTGTGGGGGCTTCTGGTGGTGGCGGCACAGATCCGGTGCGTGGACGCCGCCCGCGCCGGCGCCCGCGCGGCGGCCCGGCAGGACGCTCCCGCTGCGGTCGTCGAGGTGGCCCGACGGGCGGCGCCGTCCGGCGCGGAGGTCACGGTGAGCCGGGAGGCGACGCAGGTGCGTGTGGTCGTCGTGGCCAGGCCTCCGCTGCTGCACGGGCTGCCCTTCGAGGTACGGGAGGAGGCGGTGGCCGCCGTGGAGGAGACGGTGGGGGTGGACAGGTGAACCACGGGATCCGCGGCCGGCGGGGACGGCGGAACGGCCGGACGCGCGGCCGAGGGCACGAGGGCGGGCGTGGGCAGGAGGGCGGACGTGGGGCCGGACCGCCGGGCCGGAGGCCCGGGCGCCCCGCCGGCGGGACGGGCGACGGGGCGCGTGCCGCACCGGTGGGGCAGGAGGCCGGACCCGGACGCGGCCTTCACCGGGACGGCTGTCTTCACCGGGACGGTTGCCGGCACCGGGGCGGCCGTCCTCGTGGGGACGGCCGCGGACACCGGGGCGGCGGCCGGAACCCGGCCCGGTACCCGGATCGGCACCGGTCCTCCGGGCAAAGCCCCGACCGGGGTTCCGCGACCGTCTGGAGCGTCGGGGTCATCGCGGTGCTGTGCGTCGTCTTCGGCGTCGTCCTCGCCCTGGGGCAGGCCGTCGTGGTCCGGCATCGGGCGGCCGGCGGCTCGGACCTCGCCGCGCTGGCGGCGGCGGACCGGTGGACGGACGGCACGGCACGGGCCTGTGCGCGGGCCGGCCGGGTGGCCGGGGCGCAGGGCACGCGCCTGGTGCGGTGCACGGTCGAGGGCGAGGTCTCGGACGTGTCGGTGGCCGCGGGGCGAGGACCGTTCGAGGCGGAGGTCAGGTCGCGCGCGGGACCGGCCGGTCCGCCGTCCACCGCTGCGGCTCACCCCCGGCCGGTCTCCGCCGCCGTGCCGCCCGTCCGGTCTGCCTCCGTCCGGTCCGCCTCCGTCCGACCCGCCGCCGTCCCGCTCTCCTTCGGCGGCGCACCCTCCAACAGCACCGTGAGAAGCCGTACCGCACCTCGTTTGTGCAGCGGTTCGTTGCCGTTCCCGCACTTGGGGGACTGGATGCAGGACGGGCAGCCGGCCTCGCACTCGCAGGACGCGATGGCCTGCCGGGTGGCGGCGAGCCAATCGCCGGCGGTGTGGAAGGCGCGCTCCGCGAAGCCGGCCCCGCCCGGATGGCCGTCGTAGACGAAGACGGTGGGCAGCAAGGTGTCGGGGTGCAGGGGCACGGAGACCCCGCCGATGTCCCAGCGGTCGCAGGTCGCGAAGAGGGGCAGCATGCCGATCGACGCGTGCTCGGCGGCGTGCAGGGCGCCACCGAGGATCTCCGGGTTGATCCGGGCCCGGTCCAGCTGGTCCTCGGTGACCGTCCACCACACCGCGCGGGTGCGCAGCGTACGAGGCGGCAGGTCGAGTTTCGTCTCGCCCAGCACCTCGCCGGTGATGACCCGCCGACGCAGGAAGGAGACCACTTGGTTGGTGACCTCGACGGAGCCGTAGCACAGGCGGCCGTCGCCCCACGGGATCTCGGTGTCCGTCTCCAGCACGGAGACCGACGTCGTGTCGCGGGCGACCGTCGTGTAGGCCGGGGCGGCCTGTTCGACCAGGGCGACGGAATCCTCCAGGTCGAGGGAGCGGACGAGATACGTGCGGCCCTGGTGCAGGTGGACCGCGCCCTCGTGGACGGTCGTGTGTGCGGCACCCGCGTCCACCGTGCCGAGCAGCCGCCCCGTACCGTCCTCGACGACCTGGACGGGACGGCCGCCCTCCCCGCGGATGTCGGTCAGGTCGGCGGCCCGCTCCCGGCGGGTCCAGTGCCAGGCCCTCGTCCGGCGGCGGAGCAGCTTCGCGGCCTCCAGCTGCGGCAGGAGTTCCGCGGCGGCCGGACCGAACA
>NZ_LIRG01000720.1 GCF_001419695.1 Streptomyces prasinopilosus | reverse complement strand
CGGCCATGTCAGCGCCCCCGCCCCTCCCGTCCGACGTCCGGGGACGGGGGCGCTGACATGGCCGGTCTCCGCGAGGCGCAGAAGAGGATGACCCGCCAGCTCCTGCTGGACTCCGCGCTCGACCTGTTCCGCACCAAGGGCTACGCCGCGACGACCGTGGACGACATCGCGGCCGCGGCGGGCACCACACGGGTGACGTTCTACGCGTACTTCCCGTCCCGCAGCGACCTGATGCGGGCGCTCATCGGCGAGCTGAACGAGAAGCTCGAACGCGTCGACTCGCCCGCCCGCCGCTCCACCGCCCGGCGCCTGGTCGAGGTCGTCCAGGACGGCGGCCGCGAGGCGATCACCGAGTGGCTGTACGACGTCTCCGGCCGCTGGGACTCCGTACGGCCCCACCTGGTGGCCGCGTTCGAGGCGGCGGCGGTCGACCCCGACCTGCGCGGACTGGTGAACGCCTGGCTGGACGAGGCCGTCAGCGACGTCGAGGAGGGCCTCCACCGGGCCGGCCGCTTCGCCCCGGACAGCCGCCACCTGCGCGGCGTCCTCGTCATCGCCCAGCTCGACCACGTCGCCCGCAACTGGACCCCCGGCCGTTGGAAGGCCGACCGCGAAGCCATGATCGACCTCCTCGCGGAAAGCTGGACGGGCCTCCTGAGCGACGGCGCCGCAGAACCGCCGGCGCAGGCACCGGACGACCGGGCCTGACCCTCCGCTCCAGGCCGCGGGCGAGCGGCCGGCCGGACCGCGGGACCGGGGCCGCTCAGGTCGCCGTCGCCGCCAGGTCCGCGCCCAGGGCCCGGGCCGCCGCCTGCAGGGTGCCGACCAGGGACTGGAGGTCGTGCGGGTCGTAGCGGACGCCGGGCATGGAGATCGACAGGCCCGCCAGGGTCCTGCCCTCCCGGTCGCGGACCGGGACGCCGACGGCCACCAGACCGCGCTCGGAACGGTTCCGGTTCACGGCGAAGCCGCCCTTGCGGACGCCCTTCAGCTCCCTGGACAGCCGGTCGAGATCCGGACGGTCCTGCGGCCGGTCGCGGTAGCGCTCGGGCGCGTACACCTCCGCCAGCTCCTCCTCGCTCAGTTCGGCGAGCAGCAGCAGTCCCCCCGTCGTGCGGTGGGCCGGGAAGACCATCCCCTCGCGGGAACCGACCCGCAGCGACCGGTGGCACTCCACGCTCGCGATGAACCGGGCCGTGTCCCCGGTGCGGATGGTGAGGTTCGTGGTCTCGTCCAGCAGGTCCACCACCCGGTGCAGATGGGGCAGGGCCGCCGTCCGCAGCCGCGACACCAGGGAACGCGAGTGCGTCGCCAGCTCCAGCACCGGACCCGCGCGGTACACGCGCCGCTCGTCGCGCACCGCGAAGTCCCGGTAGACCAGCATGGCCAGCAGCCGGTGCGCGGTCGACCGGGCGACCCCGAGCCGCTCGGCGACCTCGGTGACGGTCAGCGAGCCCTCGAGCTGGAGCATCGTCGCGGCCCGCAGCGCGTGGTCGACGCTCGTGATCGCGTACGGCGGCGGCGTCTTGAGCGGCTTGTCCATCACGGGCCTCCCGGCGTCGTCCGTTCTGCTCTCCAGAATTGCATGTCCGTTCCCTGGGACGGAGGAGATGCTGCTCACGTGACTACCTCATTCAGCACCCCCTCTGCCACGGGCTCCCCCGTCCGCCTGAGCGCCGTCAGCGCCGCGGACCAGCCCGACGTCACCCCGGCGCTCGAGGAGCTGTACCGGGGCTTCGAGAGCGAGCTGCTCGTCCCGCTGTGGACCGAGATCGGCGACCTCATGCCGGCCCACCCGCGATCCCGCGCCGTCCCGCACCTGTGGCGCTGGGAGAAGCTGCGGGAGCTGGCCGCCC
>NZ_LIRG01000072.1 GCF_001419695.1 Streptomyces prasinopilosus | reverse complement strand
TCCGCGCGGCGGCCTCGGACCGCGCCGGGATCGCCCGGCTGTGGCTGCCGCCGGACGACGGCGGTGACCGGGGGGTGTCCTCCCTGGTCCGCCGGGACATCCACGGCCACGCCCTGGACGTCACCTGCGTCACGCTGGACGGACTGGGCCTGAAGGACGTCGACTTCATCAAGATCGACGTGGACGGCAACGAGTCGGCGGTGCTGCGCGGCGCCACCGGCATCCTCTCCCGTGACCGCCCGGCGCTCTTCGTGGAGCTGGAGTCCCGCANNCGAGGGCTGGGTGCTGCCCGGCGCCTCCTGGGTCCCGCTGGCCCGCTTCCCCCTGGAGGCCCACCAGGCCAGGGTCTCCTACGTCGTCTCCCACGGCCTGCTGCGCCGCGTCCTGCCGCACGGCGCGCTCCGGGGCCCGCGCTACGTGAACTCGGTGCTGTTCCTCCCGGACGGCCGCCGCCCCGGAGAGCCCCCGGTGGGCGACGACGGCTCCCGTGCCTCCCGCGAATCCCCCCGGTAGCCCGTACGGCCCCTCCGTCCCCCGCGTCTCGTCCGCCCCGCTGGGCTTCCGGCTCGTCCGGCCCCGCCGCACGAGCCGGCCACCGGCCCGGCCCGGCCGACGACGCCCGCCGTGCACCGGGTCCCCCGCCGGGCCGCGCGGGGCGAACGGGCGCCGGCGGGGGCCGTGGCCCGCTCCCCCGCGCTCCCGCGCGCCTCGTTCGCGGTTGCCTTCCGTCCCGGGCCCGCCCATCCTGGGGCCTGCCCTTCCTGGGGTCCGCCCGGCACCGGACCCCGGCCATGGCTGCCGGCTCCGGCGGCCGGTGAGGGACGAAGCGGCCGTGCCGGTACCGGTACCGGAGACGGCGGTGGGGTGCCCGGTGCCGGTGGTGCCGATGGCGTCCGGCAGGGTAGGAGCCCGGTCGGCCCCGGCCGGTTCCCGGTGTCCCCGGGCACCGGCCGCACGGCCCCGACGGTTCGCCCAGCGGTTCCTCGACGGTCAAGGAGTACGACGCGTGTCCTCTCTCTTCCCGGCCCTGGCCGGCGGCGACGGCCCTGCAGCCGGCCGGCCCGCCCTCCGGTTCGGCGGGCGCTCACTGACGTACGGGGAACTCGCCGCCGCGGCCGCCCCGGTGGCCGGGGCCGTCCGGGGGGCGCGGCGGGTCGCCGTCTGGGCGACCCCGGCCCTGGAGACGGCGGTCGCGGTCACCGCGGCGCTGCTCGCCGGGGTGACCGTGGTGCCCCTGAACCCGAAGTCGGGCGCCGGGGAGCTCGGCCACATCCTGTCCGACAGCGCCCCGGACCTGGTCCTCGCCGCACCCGGCCAGGACCTCCCGGAGGCCCTGGCCGGCCTGGCCCGCCTGGACGTCGACCCGGCCGACCGCGCCCCCGGTCCGTTCCCCGGGGACCTCGCCGGGGGCGGCGCGGACGACGAGGACCCGGCCCTGGTCGTCTACACCTCCGGCACCACCGGCCCGCCCAAGGGCGCCCTCATCCCCCGTCGCGCGATCGCCGCCACCCTGGACGCACTCGCCGACGCCTGGCAGTGGACCGGCGACGACGTCCTCGTCCACGGGCTCCCGCTGTTCCACGTGCACGGGCTGGTCCTGGGTGTCCTGGGCCCGCTGCGCCGCGGGGGCTCGGTGCGTCACCTCGGCAGGTTCACCACCGAGGGGGTGGCACGGGAGCTGAACGGCGGCGCGACCATGCTGTTCGGCGTGCCGACGATGTACCACCGCGTCGCGGAGGCACTGCCCGCCGAGCCGGAGCTGGTGAGGGCGCTGGCCGGGGCGCGGCTGCTGGTGTCGGGGTCGGCGGCGCTGCCCGTGCACGACCACGAGCGGATCGCGGCGGCCACCGGACGCCGGGTGATCGAGCGGTACGGCATGACGGAGACGCTGATGCTGTGCTCATCCCGGTGGACACCCCCGGACCCCCGGCCCGGCGTCCGCGCGGACGGCGAGGCCCGGCCCGGCACCGTGGGCGTACCGCTGCCGGGCGTGGAGCTGCGGCTGGTGGAGGAGGACGGGTCGCCGGTGGCGGCGTACGACGGGGAGACCGTGGGGGAGGTCCAGGTCCGCGGTCCGAACCTGTTCACCGGGTACCTGAACCGGCCGGACGCCACCGCGGGCGCCTTCACCGCCGACGGCTGGTTCCGCACCGGCGACATGGCGGTGCGCGACGCCGACGGCTCCGTCCGCCTCGTCGGCCGCAAGGCCACCGACCTGATCAAGAGCGGGGGCTACAAGATCGGTGCCGGCGAGATCGAGAACGCGCTGCTGGAACACCCCGGGGTCCGGGAGGCCGCGGTGACCGGGGAGCCGGACGCCGACCTGGGCGAGCGGATCGTCGCCTGGGTGGTCCCTTCGTCCCCGGGGGCGCCGCCCACGCTCGACGAGCTGGCCGGCCACGTCGCCGCCCGCCTGGCCCCGCACAAGCGTCCGCGGGTGCTCCACCACCTGGCCGCACTGCCCCGCAACGACATGGGGAAGATCATGAAGCGGGCCCTGCGCCATGACTGACCGGCTCACCGCGCGCGGGACCGTCGCCCTCGTCGCCGACGACGCGACCTTCGCCGAACTCCCCGACCCCGCGCGGGAGTCCGCCGGGCCCACCGGATCCACCGGGCCCACCGGGTCCACCACGTCGGCCGGTTCCTCCGGGTCCGCCGGGTCCGTCCCGGACGGCCCGCTCGGCTGGCCCGGTTACGACGCCGCCCGCGCCCGGGCGGCCGAGCGCACCGGCGAGCGGGAGTCGGTGGTCTGCGGCACCGCCCTGGTCGAGGGCGTCCGGGCCGTGCTGATCGCCTTCGAGTTCGGCTTCCTCGGCGGTTCGCTCGGCGAACGCACCGGCGACCGGCTGGTGTCGGCGTACGCGTACGCCCGCGCGCACCGGTTGCCGGTGGTCCCGCTGATCGCCACCGGCGGCAGCCGGATGCAGGAGGGCATGCTCGCCCTCACCCAACTCCAGCGGGTGGCCCGCGAGTCGGTGCTCACCAGGGAGGCCGGGTCGGCGCAGGTCGCGGTGGTGCGGGACCCGACGACGGGCGGCGGCTGGGCCACCCTGGGCGCGGGCGCCGACGTGGTCCTCGCGCTGCCCGGCGCGCAGGTCGGCTTCGCCGGCTCCCGGGTCCGTCCGGCGGACGCCGACCCGGCGGCCTACACGGCCGAGGCCCAGAGGGCGGCGGGGGCGGTGGACGCGGTGGTCCCGCCGGAGGAGCTGCGCGGCACGCTGGGCCGGTGGCTGCGGCTGCTGACCCGTCCGTCCACCGCCCCGGCCGCCCCGCCGAAGCCGCTCGGCGCGGGTGCGGGCGGGGGCCCGGCCGGCCTCCCGGCCACCGGCCGGGAGGCCGTGCTGCGCGCCCGTTCCCCCGAACGCCCGCGTGCCGGGGCTTACTTGGATGCCTACTTCTCCCACCGCGTCGCGATCCACGGCGACCGCTGCGGCGGTACCGACCCCGAGGGCATGCTCTGCGGCTTCGGCGACCACGAGGGCCGTACGGTCGCCTACGCCGCGCAGACCGGCACGGCGACCCGTCCCGCCGGGTACCGCACCGCCGCCCGGCTGATCCGGCTCGCGGACCGGCTCGGCATCCCGGTGCTGACCCTGGTGGACACCCCGGGCGCGGCCAACGACGCGGAGGCGGAGCGGCAGGGGGCGGGGGCGGCCATCGCCGACCTGTTCGCCGCGGTGGCCGCCGCCCGCACCCCGGTCACCACGCTCGTCGTCGGCGAGGGCGGTTCCGGCGGCGCCCTGGCCCTGGCGGCCCCGGGCAACACCTGGGCCACGCCCGACAGCTACTTCTCGGTCATCGCCCCGGAACTCGCGGCCGCGANNGACCTGGGTGTCGTGCGGGGCGTCGTCGGCGTCCGGGACCGCGCCCGGGGCGACGGGTGAACCGGGGGCCGTTCGCGGCACCCCGGCCGGGTCCGCGTCCCGCGCGGGGCCGGTGAGCCCCGGGCCCCTTCCCGCCGTTGCCCCCGTGCCGTCGCCGTGCCCGTTCCCGTCC
>NZ_LIRG01000719.1 GCF_001419695.1 Streptomyces prasinopilosus | reverse complement strand
CGCCCGCGGGTACCGAAGTACCCGCGGGCGGGACACCGTACCGACGCGAAAGGCCGGAAGCGGGCGGGTTACGCGTCCCCGTCCTTCTCCCCGCCGTCGCCGCGGACGACCGCCACCGGGCAGTGGGCGTGGTGCAGCATCGCCTGGCTGACCGAACCGAGCAGCAGCCCGGTGAACCCGCCCCGCCCCCGGGCGCCGACCACCAGCAACTGCGCGGTACGGCTCGCCTCGATGAGCGCTTCGCGCGTGCCGCCGTGCACGACCTCGTGCCGCACCTTCACACCGGGGTACCGCGCCTGATGCCCGGCCAGGGCCTCGGCCAGCAGGCGCTCCTCGCCCGCCCTCAGCTCGTCGGGCCCGCTCGCGTAGGGGGCCTTCTCGTCCTGCGGCGGGGGCGCCGGCGCGTTCCAGGTGGTCCAGGAGTGCAGCGTGACCAGTTCGGCCCCGCGCAGCGCCGCCTCGGCGAAGGCGAAGCCGATCGCCTTCGCGCCCCTCGGGGAACCGTCGACCCCGACCACCACCGGGCCCTCCGGGGCGCCGGTCTCCCGGACGACCAGCACCGGGCACTGCCCGTGACTCGCCAGGTGCACGGCCGTCGAACCCACCAGCAGCCCGATGAAGCCCCCCATGCCGCGGGACCCGACGACCACCAGGTCCGCGTCGTGGGACTGCGCCTCCAGCACGGTCAGCGGTTCGCCCGTCACCACGGTGTGCGAGACCTCCACGTCCGGTGCCACGGACCTGGCGTGCTCCACCGCCTCGGTCACCAGCTTCTCGACCATGGTCTGCAGACCGCCCCCGGGCGGTCCCAGCGGTGAGGGGCCCAGCGGCACGTGCATGGCCGGCCAGAGGAAGGCGTGCACCACACGCAGCCCGGCCCCGCGCCGTCGTGCTTCCTCGGCCGCGGCTCCCACGGCGGCGAGGCTCGATGCCGAACCGTCGACTCCCACTACGACCAGACCGCTCATCATGCCTCCCGAATCGGTGCCTCGTACGCATCGTCCCACGGGTGTGCCCCGCCGCCATGGGCCCTGTGGGCCACACCCGGCGGCCGGCCGGACCGGAAAGCCCCCCCGGGCCACGCAGGTTCCCGCCCCGTGCCCGGCACGTCACCGGGCACGGCGGGGCGCCGCTCCGGGACTCCGGTGGACGGTCGGGTGCCGCCGTGACCGTTGTCCATCCGTGGCATCACCCAATCCCCCGACGGGATCGCGGGATGACACGATGTCCTCCGTGGGGGCCGACCATCAGTGCGATGAGGGTCCCCACCCATGGACGGACGACCAGAAGAAGAACCGGGAAGGGGACGGGCTGTGCCTGCTCCACGGATGAGCACCACGCCACTGCCGGGCATCGGCGTGAAATACGACCTCACCACGCGTGAGCACCAGCACCTGTCCGTGATCGCGCACCGGGACGGCGCCCGCACGGTCAACGTCTACCGTTCCGACGACCCGGACGCCTGCGCCCAGTCGCTGCGGCTGAACGTCGCCGAGTCGGCCGCCCTGATCGACGCGCTGATGCCCGCTCACCACAGCCCGAACGTGCTGCACACCACCGACCTGGGTCTGGTCGCCGAGCGCATCGAACTGTCCGCCGCCTCGTACTGGAACGGCAGGGTGCTGGGCGAGAGCCGGATCCGTACCGACACCGGCGCCTCGATCGTGGCCGTGCTGCGCCGGGCCGAGGCGATCCCGTCCCCGGCGCCCGACTTCCGCCTGGCGGGCGGGGACACGCTCATCGTCATCGGCACCCGTGAGGGCGTCGAGACCGCTGCCGAGATCCTCGGGCGGGAGTGAGCGCGTGCACTCTTCCGCGATCTTCCTGATCGAGTTCGGCGCGATCATCCTCGGACTCGGTCTGCTGGGCCGCCTCGCCGGACGCCTGCAGTTCTCCCCCATCCCGCTCTACCTGCTGGCGGGCCTGGCCTTCGGCGAGGGCGGACTGCTGCCGCTCGGCGCGAGCGAGGAGTTCGTCGCGATCGGCGCCGAGATCGGCGTGGTCCTGCTGCTGCTCATGCTCGGCCTGGAGTACTCGGCCAGCGACCTGGTCTCCAATCTCAGGACCCAGTACCCGGCCGGCCTGGTCGACATGCTGCTGAACGCCGTGCCCGGCGCGATCCTCGCCCTGCTGCTCGGCTGGGGGCCGGTCGCCGCCGTGGTGCTGGCCGGTGTCACCTGGATCTCCTCCTCCGGCGTCATCGCGAAGGTCCTCAACGACCTCGGCCGGCTCGGCAACCGGGAGACCCCGGTGATCCTCAGCATCCTGGTGCTGGAGGACCTGGCGATGGCGGTCTACCTGCCCATCGTCACCGCCCTGCTGGCCGGGGTCGGCCTCGCCGCGGGAAGCGTCACACTGGCCGTCGCGCTCGGCGTCGCCGGACTCGTCCTGTTCGTCGCCGTCCGCTACGGGCGGGTCATCTCCCGCTTCGTCTCCAGTGACGACGCGGAGAAACTGCTGCTGGTGGTCCTCGGCCTGACCCTGCTCGTCGCCGGCATCGCCCAGCAGCTCCAGGTGTCCGCGGCGGTGGGGGCGTTCCTGGTCGGCATCGCCCTGTCCGGGGAGGCCGCCGAGGGCGCGCACAACCTGCTGGCCCCGCTGCGCGACCTGTTCGCCGCGGTGTTCTTCGTCTTCTTCGGACTGCACACCGACCCGCAGTCCATCCCGCCGGTGATCCTGCCCGCCTTCGTGCTCGCCGTCGTCACCGCGCTGACGAAGACGGCCACCGGCTGGTGGGCCGCCCGCCGGGCCGGGATCTCCGGGAGGGGCCGCTGGCGCGCGGGCGGCACGCTGGTCGCCCGGGGAGAGTTCTCCATCGTCATCGCCGGGCTCGCGGTCACCGCCGGGATCGAGCCCCAGCTCGGACCGCTGGCCACCTCGTACGTCCTGATCCTGGTCATCCTGGGACCGCTCACCGCCCGCTACACCGAGCCCGTGGCCCTCCGTCTGACCAGGAGGAAGTCCTCCGAGGACAGCGCTCCCGCCCCCCGCGGGTCCGCGGCCGTCCCGGCTTCCGCCCTGGCCCCCGCCCTGGAGACGCTGGAGCCGGCAGAGGACGCGAAGACCGAGCGGCCGTAGCGCCGGACCACCCCTCCCGCCGCGCGGTTCCCGTGCTCCCCGGCCGGGGAGCACGGGAACCGCGCGGCGGACGGACCCTAGCCGTCCAGCCGGACCGGCATCAGCAGGGAGAAGGTGTCCTCGTCGTCCGGCCGGCGGACCGCGACGGGTGCCGAGGGGGCGCCGAGCTCCAGGACCAGCCGGTCGCGGGCCCCGGCGTCGAGGGCGTCCAGCAGGAACGCGCGGTTGACCGCGACACGGCCGCCGTCCCCGTCCACCCCGCCGGCCGCGTCCGCACCGTCGTCGCAGACGCGTACCGTGCCGTCGGCGCCGGCCCCGATCACACTGACGTCGAAGACCGCCCCGTCCGTCTCGCGCACCTCACCCGTACGCACGGGCCCCTCCTGCACCGCCTGCCGGAAGGCCGCCACGTCGACCACGGTGCGGCGGCCGGCGGGCAGGCTGATCAGACGGACGTAGTCCGGGAAGTCGTGCTCGAGGGACCGGCCGGCCACCTGGCGGCCGCCCTCCGTCTCCAGCGTCACCCGGTCGCCGTCCACGGTGAGCCGTACGGTCTCGGGGCCGCCGGCGAGCGCCCGCATCGCGTCGACGAGCGGCAGCGGCACGACGACCTGCACGCGGGACCCGCCGTGCCCGGTGACCGGGACCCGCGCGACGGCCAGCCGGTACCGGTCGGTGGCCACGAGGCGCAGCGCGTCGCCCTCGACGTCGAAGAGGACCCCGCCGAGCATCGGCACCTCGGGGTCGGTGCCGGCCGCGAAGCGGACCGCGTCCAGCGCGGCGGCCAGTCCGGGCGAGCCGAGGGCGGGGCGGGCCGTGGCGGTACGGGGTCGGGTCATGGGTTTCTCCCTGTCGTCGAGGAGGGTCCGGAGCGTGGAGAACTCGCCGCGGGCGTCGGAGAGCCCCCGTTCCAGGCGGCGCAGGTGCGCCTCGAGGAGCTGCCGCACGAGATCGGTGTCCGCGCCGGCCCAGCCGGCCAGCACCAGCCGGATGTCGGCCAGGGGCATGTCGGCCCTCCGCAGCCGTGCCAGCAGCCGGGCCTCGTCCAGCTGCCCGGGTGCGTACCAGCGGTAGCCGCTCACGGGGTCGACCCAGGCGGGTACGAGCACACCGGCACGGTCGTAGAACCGCAGGGCGCTCACGCTCAGGCCGCTGTCCCGGGCCGTCTCACCAATGCTGCGCATCTCGCTCTCCACACCCGCAACCCTCGTGCCTCGACAAGGTCGAGGGTCAACCCCGTGCCCGGAGGCCGGCTCCCCCCTTCGCCGGGGACCTGTTCCACGGGGCCGCGCCGACGGGGCGTGCCTCCGGTTCCGTACAGCGCCCGTACGGCAACCCGTACGACACCCGTACGGCGACCCGTACGGGACCGGCCCCGTGATCGGTGAGGGGGGACCTCCGGGGCGCCGTCCCCGCCGTCAGGAGGATCCGCCCGGGCACGGCGGTGTCGTCCCCGGCGGGTTGCCCGCGAGGTGGTCGAAGGCGCGGGCGATGGCCGCGTCGCAGCGGTGCTCGATCTCCGTGGCCGTGAAGACGGGGGTGCGGAACTCCCGCGGCACCGGGATGCCGCGGCCCTCGAAGCTCTGCCCGGCCGCATCCCGGTAGTCCTCGTTGCCGAGGTCGAGGGACCAGCCGTTGGGCAGCGTCCGCGACAGCTGGTCCGAGAAGACGCCCTGCGTCGGGCGGCCGATCAGCGCGGGCTTCGGCGAGCGGTTCAGCAGCGCCATGACCGCCGTCTCGCCCGCGCTCACCGTGAGGTCGCTGACCAGCAGCGCGATCGGTCCGCGGAAGCCGGGGCGATCGCCGGGCGACACCCGCAGCTTCTCGTACGGCGTGAATCCGGAGGCCGCCCGCGTGTCACGCGCCCGCTTCTGGAACGCGAAATGGGACGTGCCCGTCAGCCGGGCGGCGAGGGCGAGGCTGAGGCCGTCGAAGCCGCCGTGGTTGAGGCGCAGATCCAGCACGAGGCCGCGCCAGCCGTCCCGCTCCGCGACGGCGAACACCGTGTCCAGTGCTTGTTCGAACTTCCTCCGGTCGACGTCGTACGACTCGCCCGCGAAGTCGTCGAACTGGGTGATGCGCAGGTAGCCCAAGCGGCCCGGCAGCCCGCCGGCGTACTCCACCTTGTCGTCGATGACGGGTTCGAGCGGTGTGCCCAGCCTCGCCTCGATCGCGGGGCGGAAGGCATCGGTGTCCATGTCGGCCGCCTCGCGTGTGCCCGGCCGTCTGCCGTACAGGCTGAGGTCCTCCCCCTCGACACCGGTGTGCATGTCGCCGAGCTCGCGGACCGTGTCGCCCAGCAGCCTGCCGAGGGTCCGGTCGCTGTTGTCCTCGGCCAGGGCCGCCCGGTCGCGCTCCCTGCCCGTCCCGTCGAGCTTCCGGTGCGGGTAGGGCGGGTAGTGCTCGGTGAGGTTCTGCCAGAAGACGTCGAAGGTCTGCAGGCGGCGGGCGTCCGCGTTCCGGGGGACCGCGGACGGGCAGTCGGGCGGCTCCTCGAGCCGGTTCATGCGGATGTGTCCGACCGTGCCCGGCTCCTGCACGACCAGCTGGTCTCCTCGCACGCGGACGACCAGCTCGGCCTCCCCGTCCTCACCGAAGGAGGTCGCGTCGCCCTCGCGGCCCACCGGTGTCAGCGTGTCCCCGCCGAGGCAGCTCCCCGAGGTCCGCTCGTAGGAGGTGAGCCGCGCCCCGCCCGCACCGTCCCGGGCGATGTCGAAGACGTAACCGTATCCGGTGCTCTGCCATGTCCCTTCGATCGACGCGGGCGGGGCGCGGCTCAC
>NZ_LIRG01000718.1 GCF_001419695.1 Streptomyces prasinopilosus | reverse complement strand
CACGGACCGGGGGTGGGGCGACCGCCCGTCCGGTGACAGCGCGTCGGACCTGAAGCGCTTCCTCGACGAGAAGCCGCCCCACCCCCGGTCCGTGTCGTCCGCGGACTGCTGGTCCAGCGGATCGTCGAAGACCAGCGCGGGCTTCGGCTCGCGCGGCCGGGGCTCGGGGGCAGTGCTCATACGACCAGAATACGGCTCCGGCGGAGCCGCCCCGGCGACGGCGGATCCCTGACGCTGCTCCCCGGCCGCGGCGCCCCGCGCCGGCCGCGGCGCGCCGTTCCGGTGACGGGGCCCTGCTCCGGTGGCGGGCGCGCGAGACTGACGCCATGACTGTCGACGCTCTGACCGATGTGGCCGGTGTGCGCGTGGGACACGCGACCCGCACCGGGAACGGCCTGCTCACCGGCACCACGGTGGTGCTCGCCCCCGAGGGAGGGACCGTGGCCGCCGTGGATGTGCGGGGCGGCGGTCCCGGCACGAAGGAGACCGACGCGCTCGATCCCCGCAACTTCGTGCAGCGCGTCGAGGCGCTCGTCCTGACCGGGGGCAGTGCCTACGGACTCGACGCGGCGTCCGGGGTGATGGCCTGGCTGGAGGAGCGGGGGCGCGGGGTGCGCGTCGATGCGGACCCCGCGCACGTGGTGCCGGTGGTGCCGGCCGCCTGCGTCTTCGACCTGGGCCGGGGCGGGGACTTCCGGGCCCGGCCGGACGCGGCCACGGGGCGCGCGGCGGTCGAGGCGGCCGCGGCGACCGCGCCGGGGGCGCGGGTGCCGGAGGGGTGCGTGGGCGCCGGTACGGGGGCCGTGGTCGGAGCGGTGAAGGGCGGGGTCGGCACCGCGAGCACGGTGCTGGACTCGGGCATCACGGTGGCCGCGCTGGTCGTGGCCAACGCGGCGGGGTCGGCGCTGGACCCGGAGACGGGAACGCTGTACGGCGAGTTGCTCCGGGGCGGCCGGGTACGCCACCCCGACCCGGAGGTGCACGCGGCGGCGCTCCGGCGCCTCGCCGGCATCGCGGAGCGCAACGGGCCGCAGCCGCTCAACACCACGCTCGCGGTGGTCGCCACCGACGCGGAGCTGTCCAGGGCGCAGGCGCAGAAGCTGGCCGGCACCTCGCACGACGGCATCGCGCGGGCGGTGCGGCCGGTGCACCTGCTCAACGACGGGGACACGGTGTTCACCCTCGCCACGGGCGCCCGCCCGCTCGACACCGGGGACCCGCTCGCCCTCAACGAGATCCTCGCGGCGGGCGCCGACTTGGTGACCCGCGCGATCGTACGGGCCCTGCGCACCGCCGAGTCGGTGGACGGGCCGGGCGGAGTCTGGCCGTCGTACGGGGAGTTGTACGGCCGCCCGCATGACGAACCGGACGGGGAGGCGTGGGACGCGCCGAACGGGGAAGCGTAGGAGAGTCGGGCGGGACAGCGGGAACGTCCGGTGTGCGGAGGGGTCCGGCCGCTGAGCGGAGTGCGTGCTCACCGGCCGACGGCCCGGTGCGGAGCGCCCGTGACGGCGCCTGATCAGGGGGTGCGCATGCGTGCCGGAGGCGGCCGGGAATTCCCCGGGTGATCGATCCGTTGTGACGCCGTACGTTTTCTCGGTTCCCGGACACGATGTCCGCCCGAGAGGCTACGGTATGCACTCACAAGGTGACATGCAGCAATGCCGGGAGAAACCTTGAGCGTTCCGTACGAGACGGCAGCGCACGAACCAGCCGACTCGCCCGAGTCCCCCGAGGAGCAGCTCGCGCGACTGCTCGGCCGCGCCCTGAACTCCTTCGACCTGCCCGACGAGGCGGTGCGCCTGCTCGACTGCGCGCTGGCGTACGACGGTTCGCTGCACTCCGCGCACCACAGCGCGGGGCTGCACCGCGAGACGTACCGGCACACCTGGCTGCTCGCCGACGGATCGGCGCTCACGCTCTGGGAGCTGGTCCACAACACGGCCCCGGGCGGCGGGCCCCAGCACGAGGTGTACCTGGACGAGGAGGAGCTGGGCGTCGCCACCGCCCGGCTGCCGCTGCCGCCGGAGGCCCCGGACTTCGAACTGCCGGTGACGGTGCGGTTGTCCCGGATCCCCGCGCCCCCGCCCGTCTACGTCCCCGACGCCTCGGCGGACCACGCGCGCCGCTTACTGCGCCGGGCGGAGAACACGGACCGTCCGGGCCCCCGGACGGCCGCGCTGCTGGCCACGGCGTCCGCCCACCAGATCACCCAGGCCTTCGGCCGCCCGTCCACCCCGGGCGGGCCGGGGCGGGCGGGGCTGTCCTTCTCGCTGTACGAGCACGCGTTCCTGCTGCGTGACGGCGCGAAGATCTCCCTCTGGGAGGTGGAGCACACGGCCACGCCGGACGGGCGGCACATGTGCGAGGTGTACGACACCGAGGCCGCCGCCCGGGACGCGATGGAGCGGCGCGCGGCGCAACTGTCCTGACCCGGCCGGGACGGGACGCCCGGCCCTCCGCCGCCTCGCCGCCGTCCTGCCGTCGTTCCGTCCGCCGGCCCCGCCGTGTTCCGTCGTCCTCACTTCTCCCGGCCCCCGGCGAAGCGCCGCACCAGGACGGCGAACGCCTCGCGCTCGGCCGGAGTGAGCCGCACCGACTCCGCCTCCGGACCCGTGCGCCGCTGGCGCGGAATCGTCCGGAGCGCCCGCACCTCCCGGGGCGCCGGAACGCCGCGCTCCTGCTGCGGCTCCGGGTGCGGACGGGGATCCGGCTCCCGGTTCCGGTCCGGCTTCCCGTCCGGGCGGGGGCCGATGTCCTCGTCCCGCCGTTTCGGCCCTCCGGGCCCCCGGCCCGTTCCCGCTCGGGCCGGCGTCCGCATCCGTATCCGCAGGCCGGTGCCGTCTTCCCGCACCCCCCTGCGGTCCCGCCGCAGGACACCGGCCAGGCCCGCCGTGCAGGCCGCGGCCACCAGGGTGAGGACGGCGGCGCCCGTCACCCTCAAGATCGAGTCGCGCTCAGGCATGGGCCCAGTACACAACACGGTCCGGGACTTTGGTCCCGGACCGTGGTGAACGTGATCTATATCGCAGTTGACTCGTTTGGCTGCGAAAGTCCCACATGTGCCCATTGGGGAGTTTCGCCGTCACGGCCGTCCCGCGTCGGTGTCCTCCCGCACCGTCCCTTCGCCGTTGCCGGCGTGCGGGCCGTCCGTTCTGCCGTCACGCGGCGACCGGCTGCTTCGGTTCCGTCGCCGGGGCCGCCGGGCCTTCGCCGCCGGTCGCGCCGGGCGCTCCCGGAACCGTCTTGCGCAGGCCCTTCAGGACGATCACCAGGGCCGCCGTGACGCAGACGCCCGCCGCGATGGCCACCAGGTAGAGCAGCGGGTTCCCGATCAGCGGGACCACGAAGATGCCGCCGTGCGGAGCGCGCAGGGTGGCACCGAAGGCCATCGACAGGGCTCCGGTGACCGCACCGCCCACCATCGAGGCGGGGATCACGCGCAGCGGGTCGGCCGCCGCGAACGGGATCGCGCCCTCGGAGATGAAGGAGGCGCCCAGGACCCAGGCGGCCTTGCCGTTCTCCCGCTCGGTCCGGTTGAAGAGCTTGCCGCGGACCGTGGTGGCCAGGGCCATCGCCAGCGGCGGAACCATGCCGGCCGCCATCACCGCGGCCATGATCTTCATCGCGGAGTCGCTGGGACTCGCGACCGCGATACCGGCCGTGGCGAAGGTGTACGCGACCTTGTTGACGGGGCCGCCGAGGTCGAAGCACATCATCAGGCCGAGCAGGGTGCCGAGCAGGATGGCGTTGGTTCCGGTGAGGCCGTTCAGCCAGTCGGTCATGGCGTTCTGCGCCTCGGCGATCGGCTTGCCGATCACCACGAACATCAGGAAGCCGACCACCGCCGAGGAGATCAGCGGGATCACCACCACCGGCATGATGCCGCGCAGTGCCGCCGGGATGCGCACCCGCTGGATCGCCAGCACGACCGCACCGGCGATCAGACCGGCGGCGAGACCGCCGAGGAAGCCGGCGCTGATGGTGAGGGAGATCGCGCCGCCGACGAAGCCGGGCACGAGTCCGGGCCGGTCCGCCATGCCGTAGGCGATGTAGCCGGCCAGGACCGGGACGAGGAACCCGAAGGCGACGCCGCCGATCTGGAACAGCAGGGCGCCCCAGCTGTCGGCCTGGGTCCACACGAAGTGTTCCATCACCGACGGCGCCTCGTTGATCTCGTAGCCGCCGATCGCGAAGCCGAGGGCGATGAGGAGACCGCCCGCCGCGACGAACGGGACCATGTAGCTGACGCCGGACATGAGCCACTTGCGCAGCTTGGTGCCGTAGCCCTCGCCGGGCGCGCCGGCGCGGTCCACGGGGGTGCCGCCCGGTGCGGCGGCCGCGGTGGCCTCACCGCGCTCGGCCTTCCCCCGGACCTCGGCGATCAGTTCCGCGGGGCGGTTGATGCCCGCCTTGACGCCGGTGTCGACGGTCGGCTTGCCGGCGAAGCGTTCCTTCTCCCGGACGGGCACGTCGTGGGCGAAGATCACGCCGTCCGCGGCCGCGATCACGGCCGGGTCGAGCCGGGTGAAGCCCGCCGAGCCCTGCGGCTCGACCGCGACCTCGACGCCCGCTTCCCGGCCGGCGTTCTCCAGCGCCTCCGCCGCCATGTACGTGTGGGCGATGCCCGTGGGGCAGGAGGTGACGGCGACGATCCGGAAGGGGTGCGCGCCCCCACCGGACGTGTCCGCGTCCGCACCGGACGTGTCCGCGTCCTGGGCGGCCGTGTCCGTGGCGGCTCCGTCCCGGGCGGCCGCGTCGGTGGCGGTCGCGTCCGCGGCGGCCGTCCCGGTGGTGCCCGTGGTGGTGCCGGCGGAGGCCGCCGCCGGCGCCACCACGGAGTCCGTGGGGTCCTTGGATCCTTCGGGGCTGTCGGAGCCACGGGAACTGTCGGGCTTGCCGGGGGTGCCCGCGTCCGCCGTGGCTGCCCCGGCCCCGTCGGCCGCCGGCTGCTCGTCCCCGCGGATGAGCGCCGCGGCGCCCTCCGCGTCGCCGACCGCCCGGAGCCCGTCGGTGAACTCGGCGTTCATCAGTTTCCGCGCCAGCGAGGAGAGGATCGTCAGGTGGGCGTCGTCCGCGCCGGCCGGGGCGGCGATCAGGAAGATCAGGTCGGCGGGGCCGTCCGCCGCGCCGAAGTCGATCCCGGCGGCGCTGCGGCCGAAGGCCAGCGTCGGCTCGGTGACGTGTTCGCTGCGGCAGTGCGGGATGCCGATACCGCCGTCGAGGCCGGTCGGCATCTGGGCCTCGCGGGCGGCCACGTCGGCGA
>NZ_LIRG01000717.1 GCF_001419695.1 Streptomyces prasinopilosus | reverse complement strand
CAGGTCCAGGTGGGCGGAGAGCTCACGCACCGTCCGGTGCTCGAAGAAGAGCGTGGTGGGCAGCTGCCGCCCGAGCTTTCGCTCCAGCTTCTTGACGAGGTCGACGGCGCCCAGCGAGTCCAGCCCGAGCCGCAGGAACGGTGTGTCGTCGTCGACACCCGAGGCGGGCACGCCGAGCGACTGGGCCAGCAGTTCCCGCAGGACGACAGCGGTGCCGGACGCCGCCGAGGGCCGGTGCCGGCCGGTACCGGCCGGTCCGGCGGCGTCCTCGGCGCCCGGCCGCCGTGCCGGGCGCGGTGGGGCGGCGGCCGGCCGCGCCTCGGGCGCCAGGTCGGCCACGACCAGCTGCGTCGCGCCGGTGGCGCACGCCGCCCGCAGGGCGGCCAGCGCGGACGCGGTCGCCAGGGGGCGGCCCCCACCGCCCGCGCCGCCGGTGGGCAGCCCGGCGCCCGCGGCGACCGCGAGGCCCGTCTCGGCGAACGGGCCCAGGTTCACCGAGAGCCAGGGCCGGCCCGCCAGGCACTCGGCTCCGGCGAAGGAGTCGAGGAAGGCGTTCGCCGCGGCGTAGGAGCCCAGCGCTCCCGCCAGGCCGTGCACCACCGACGACACCGAGGAGAACGCGACGCACACTCCCGGCCGCTGCCCGTGCCGGCGCAGCGCTCCGGACAGCAGCACCGTGCCGAGGGTCTTCGCGCCCAGCGCCTCCACGGTCTCCGGCACGTCCGTCCCGCGCAGGCTGCCGGGCCGTACGACACCGGCCGCGTGGAACACGGCGTCCAGCGGCGGCAGTCCGCCCACGAGCCGCTCCACGTCACCGGGAACGGTCAGGTCGGCGGCGACGTAGCGCGCCTCGGCGCCGAGACCGGCGAGTTCCTTCAGCAGGCCCGCGGGCGGGTGCGGGGAACGTCCCGCCAGCACCAGGACCGGCCGGCCCCGGCCCGCCAGGTCCCGGGCCAGCGCGGAGCCGATGCCTCCGGCGCCGCCCGTGACGAGGAACGTCCCGTCGGCCGGCAGCCGTTCGGGACGGTCCGGCCCGTCCGGTCCTCCCACCGTGCCCGGTCCTCGCCCCGCTTCCGGCGCGACGGAACGCACGAGGCGCCCTCCGGCCCGCCAGGCGATCGCTCCCGCCGCCTGCGGCGCCGTCAGCTCGGCGGCCAGGCGGCGCAGCCACCCTTCGCCGTCAGGAGTCCCGGGACTCCCGGGGGTGCCGGGGAGGTCCTGGGACGAGAGGTCCACCCAGTTCGCGATCACGCCGGCCGACTCCTCCGGTACGGCCAGGGCGAGGCCGCCCAGGACCGCCTGCGCCGGCACCGGCCGCTCCACGCCGTACCCGGTGACGTGCGCGTCCTCGGTCACGACCAGCAGACGGCGGGCCCCGGTCCGGTCCAGCAGCGCGAGGGCGTCCCGGAACGCCGTGACCGCCTGCCGCAGCTCCGCGTCCAGGCCGCCCGCCGGGTCCGCGGGGTCCGGCACGTCCCGCCGCGGCCGGCCACCGAGGAGGACCACGGCCCGCGGACGGACGTCCCGGTGCTCGGCCGTGACCGCCCGTACGCCGAGGGCCGTGAACCCGTCCGCCGCCCGGCGCACCGCCGAGGCGTCCGCCCCGGTCACCAGCACCGGGCCGGGAAGACCGGCGCCGGGAGGACCGGTGGAGGGCCGGACGGCAGGGGGAAGGGCGCCGCCGGGCAGGGGAGCGGGCCGCCACTCGACGCGGTGCAGCAGTCCGCGCGCGTCGGGCTCGGGCCAGTACCCGCGCCGCCGGTACGGGTACGGCGGCAGCGGCACCCTGCGGTGCCCCGCGTCGAGCGCCGTACGGTCGAGGGGCACCCCGCGCACCCACAGCCGCGCCACCGTCTCCATCAGCTCCCGCGCCCCGCCCGGCGCTCCTCCGCCGTCGAACGGCGCCGCGGGGGCGGACACCACGAGGGCGCCGGGCCCGGCGCCGGCGGCCCGGCGCCCGGCGGCCACCGCGCGGACCGGACCGGCGAGGCCCTCCTGCGCCCCGAGTTCCACGAACGTGTCGTAGCCCTCGTCCAGCAGGCGTTCCACGGCCCGGCCGAACAGCACCGGCCGCAGGGCGTGTTCCCGCAGGTGGTCCGGATCCATCCGGGGCTGCCACTCGGCGGTGAGCGTGCTCATCACCGCGAGTTCGGGAGCCGAGACCGTCAGCCCGCGCGCCGCGTCGCCCAGGGCGCGCGCCACCGGCTCCATCAGGGGCGAGTGGAAGGCCCGCGGCACCCGCAGGGGACGGACCGTCGCGCCGTGCGCGGTGAGCCGCTCGGACGCCCGCCCGACCGCGTCCGGGGAACCGGACAGCACCAGCCGGCCGGGGCCGTTGTACGCGGCCACCGCGAGGTCGCCCGGGGACGCGGCCACCAGCGACTCCACCTCGTGTTCCGCGGCCCCCCGCACCGCCGCCATGGCGCCCGGCGGGGTCGACCCGCCCATGAGCCGCCCCCGTTCGGCCGCGAACAGCACCGCGTCGGACAGCGACAGCATGCCGCCGACGCAGGCGGCCGCCAGTTCGCCGACGCTGTGCCCGACCAGGGCGTCGGGCCGCACCCCCCAGGCCGCCAACTGCCGGGCGAGCGCGACCCCGTGCGCCACCAGCAGCGGCTGCGCCACCTCGGTCGCGGAGAGGGCGTCCCCGTCGGCACCGCCGTCCACGCACCAGGCCGTCAACTCCCGCCCGTGCACGGTCCCCACCAGCTCCGACGCCTCGTCCAGCGTCGCCCGGTACACGGGCGCCGTGGCGTACAGCTCCCGCCCCGGCCCCGGCCGCAGGCCGCCCTGACCGGGGAACACGTAGACGGTCCGGGGCCGGTGCGCCACCGTCCCGGTGGCCGTGCCCGGCACGGGCGGGCCGTCGGCGGCGCGCACCGAGGCGAGCCGTTCGCGCAGGCCGCCGTCGGCCACGACGGCGAGACGGTGCGGCCGTTCGTCGCGTGCGGCGCCCGCCGTCAGGCAGACGTCGCCCTCCTCGAACTCCGGGTGCTCGCCCAGGTGGTCCGAGACGCGCGTCGCCCACGCGTCGAGCCCGGCCGCGCTGCCCGCCGACAGGGTGAGCAGGTTCGGACCGGGACCGCTCCGGTCCCCGGCCCGGCCGTCCCCGCGCGGCGCGTCCGCCGGCCGCGGCGGGGCCTGTTCCAGGACGGCGTGCGCGTTGGTGCCGCCGAAGCCGAAGGCGTTGATCCCCGCCCGGCGCGGCCCGGACGACTCCCAGGCCGTCACCTCCGTCACCAGGGCGAACCCCGACCGTTCGACGGCGGGTGAGACCGGTGCGTGGTGCAGCGAGGCCGGGAGCCGTCCGTGCCCGAGGGCCAGGACCACCTTGACGAGCGAGGGCAGCGCCGCCGCGTTCAGCAGGTGCCCGATGTTGGTCTTCACCGAGCCGAGGAGCCGGGGGCGGCCGTCCGGGCGGGCGGGGAAGGCATGGGCGAGGGAGCGCAGCTCGATCGGGTCGCCGACGGCCGTACCGGTGCCGTGGGCCTCGACGTACGAGACCGACGCCGGGTCGACCCCGCACTGCTCGTAGGCACGGCCGATCACCTCGCGCTGGCGCAGCGGGTTGGGGGCCATCAGGCTCAGCGACGTGCCGTCGTTGTTGACGGCGGTGCCGCGCACGAGGGCCAGGACCTCGTCGTCGTCCCGCCGGGCCTCGTCGGACCGCCGCAGGACGAGGACCGCGCCGCCCTCGCCGGGCACGAACCCGTCGGCCGACGTGCTGAAGGCACGGCTGCGTCCGGTCGGCGACAGGGCCCGGGCCGCCTCCAGGGCCCGGTGCGCCGACGCGGTGAGGTGCAGGTTGACCCCGCCCACGACCGCGAGGTCGCACTCGCCGTCCGCGAGACTGCGCCGGGCCAGGTGCAGTGCCACCAGGCCCGAGGAACACGCGGTGTCCACGGCGAGCGCCGGGCCGTCCAGGTCGAGGCAGTGCGCCAGTCGCGCGGCGACCAGGTTGGGGAGATTGCCGGTCAGGGCCGCGGCGGTCGGCGGTGTGCCCGCGGTGCCCGCGTCCGCCAGGAGCTGCCGGTAGCCGCTGTCGCCGAC
>NZ_LIRG01000716.1 GCF_001419695.1 Streptomyces prasinopilosus | reverse complement strand
CCCCTGATACGGCCCCCGGTTCTCTCCACCCCCAGTGAGAGCCGGGGGCTTTCGCATGCCCGTTGAACCCGACACGGGATATGCATTGCATTGCCATGCGCAGAGCGGTACGGTGGACACACCAAGACGGCAACAGCCCACCCACCAGGGCCGTTTCGCCCCACCCTTGCCATCCCAGGAGCCACCGTGCCCGTGATGACCCCTGCCCTCCCGCGCACCGAAACCGACTACCGCAGCCTCACCACGGCACAGCAGGACGAGTTCGACCGGCTCATGGAGCAGGCCGACACCGCCGGCCCCGGAGACGCCTACCACCAGGCCATGACCGAAGCCGCGCTCACCGCCGGCCTCCCGGTCCCCGCCTCCCGCGACATAGCCCGCTGCTCCTGCCTCAACGACGCGGGCGGCTGCGGCTGCGGTGCCATCTTCGACTCCCACGCCCTCGGCGTGGTCGTCACCGCCACGAACGCACCGAACCGGAACCTCTCCGAGCTCCAGTGCCCGACCTGCGGCCACGACCACCCCCGCCCCATCACCGACTGACCCAGAACGGAACCGTCATGGACCTCTCCACCGCCCGCGCCCGCATCCACGCCCTCCGCCCCATCCTCGACAACCCGGCCGAGGCCGAGGCCCGCGAGACGGAGCTGGACCAGCACCTCGACGACCTCATCGCCGCCGCGCAGGCCGAGGCGTCTGAGAAGAACAAGCCGTCATTCTGGCGGGACGACGCAGACGACACGCCCGAGAGCGACCAGCCCTCGGCTTCGGCCAACTTCTTCGAGCCCGGCCACACCTACGCGGTCCGCGTCGGTCGGCCCGGCGGCCGTGAGCGGTTCCGCTTCTACTGCGAGTCCGTCACGACCGACCCGGAGACCGGCCGACCCCACGCCCTCGGCCAGCACGGCAGGCTCCGCACTGCCGACGGCGAGTGGATCTGGACGCCGAACCCCCGGACGTACGACGACTGGCGCAGCGGCGCCTGGACCGACGTCACCGAAGAACTGGCCTGACCCATCTGAGCCCGCCCGGCCGCGCATGAAGACCGCACTGCGCGGCCGGGCGACCAACCCGCTGGGAGACACCGATGAGCACCCACCGCGTCCTCCGCCGCATGGCCACTGTCATCAACACCCAGGGCCTCCACCGCGGCGAACAGTTCGCCGTCCGCGGCCCCATCGACCACCTCGACATCTGCGCCATCGCCTACGTCGTCGCCGAAGACCGGCCGGCACCCGCCGTGTTCTTCACCGACGAGTGCGCCTCCCTCGACCTCATCGAGGCCAGCGAGCCGGCCATGACCGCCATCCGCGCCATCTCCGCCGTCCTCAGCAGCGACGTCTGCGAGACCAACGGCCAGCCCGACTACATCGAGCACGTCTCCAACTGGGCCGCCACCACGCCCACCAACGCCACCCGGCCACCCACCACCAGCGAGGTCATCGGCCGCATCCTCCGTGCAGCCGACGCCATCGACCACGCCGCCTCCCAGACCACAGGCATCAGGCCCGGACACACCGACGCGTACGGGTTCTGCCTCACCTGTCGCGGCCACGGGGCCTTGATGGTCGACGGCGAGGAGATCCCCTACGAGGACCTCAGCCCGCGCCGCAAGCAGGGTCACGACCTGGGACACCGCTTCTACCGGAACACCAGCAAGCCCTGCCCTGACTGCGACGGCCAGGACCGCGCCACCGACGCCGCCGTCTCCGCCTACGAAGCCTCCTTCTGACCCCCGAACGGAGCCCCCCGCCATGAGCATCCAGACCATCACCCCCATCACCGACCCCTACCGCAGCCACCCCGACTACTACCGAGGCCGCGCCGACGCCTACGACGACTCCCAGACCCGAACCGTCGACCAGATGGTCGTCCTCGCGTCCATGGCCATCGACCACGCCTCCATCCCCTACGCCTTCGGCTACAGCGACCGCGTCACCGAACTCCGCCTGGAGCAGGACGCCGTCGCCCCCATGGAGATGGAGCTCGCCCAGACGTGGCTCGCCCGCACCCAGGGGCGTGCCGCATGAACCGCATAGCCGCCAACACCGCGTTCGTCCTCACCCTCACCGCCGCAGCCGTCCTCACCCCCCACGACACCCACCCCGCCACCGGCCCCGTCACCGCCGGCCACGGCTGGAAACTCCAGACCCCCAACATCACCCACATCGACACCCAGCCCTGGACCATCGCCTTCCACGACACCACCAGCCGCACCAAACTCACCCCCTACGTCAAGCACACCGCGGCCGAACTCTCCACCCACCTCGGGGTCAAGGTCACCGTGTCCACCCGCATCGTCCCCACCACGGTCGGCAAGTGCCCGCCCAGCCACACCATCGCCGTCCGGTGGATCTCCAAGCCCAACCCTGCTCACCCCAACCGGTCCTTCGCCGGCGCGTGCAGCCTCCGCGGTGCCGCCTACAGCGGCTACGCCTACATCAACTCCGACTACTGGGCGCCCGGTCGCCGCTTCCACGAGTACCAGCGGCAGAACGTCATCTGGCACGAGACGGCCCACACCGTCGGCGTCACCCACCCCGCCACCTGCCCGAAGGACAAGACCGGCCGCAAGCCGCTGATGTGCGACGTCGACACGTACACGTCCACCGGCACCCGCCGCTACAGCTCCTTCGAGCAGACGGCGTTCAAGCAGCTCCGCACCAACCGCACCCACGCGGCGGTGAACAAGTGAACGCCCGCGAACGCCTGGAAGCGATGGTCCGCACCGACCGAGGCGACATGAACGTCTACTCCGAGCCCGAGGTGCGTGACGCGCTCGACGCCTACACCGCCCAGGTCCTGCGCGAGGCAGCCCGCCTCATGGAGGCCACCGGCCGCGATGACGACGCCGTGAACTTCCTGGACCTTCTCGCCTCACGGGCGGAGAGCAAGGGGTGACCTGGCCCGACGGCATCGCCCTCGCCGTCGGCCTCACCGCCACCGCACTCATCCTCACCCACCAGCACCGGAGCACCACCGCCACACCACCACCCCGCAGGACGGAGCACCGCCATGACCGCACGGACACGCAAGGCCACCCCCACCAGCACGGCGAAGAAGACCACGGCCGCCAAGAAGACCACCGCTCCCCGCACCCGTAAGCCGGCCACCGCGAAGAACACCACACCCCCGTCCGCGCCCGCGCCCCGCCTGTCCCTCGTCAAAAC
>NZ_LIRG01000715.1 GCF_001419695.1 Streptomyces prasinopilosus | reverse complement strand
GGCCCGCCGGCCCGCCGGCCGGAGAACTCCCGGGCGTGGGGGTGGAGTTCCTGGTCGAACCGGGAGCAGATGAGGGGTTCGCCGTCGGTCACGGCCCTGGTCGTCGCCGTGCCCGGGACGGCAGGCCGCTCGGCCCGCTCTCCGCCGCGCGGGCGGCCTCGGCCGGGCATCGCCGCTCTCCCCGGGCGGGGGCCCGGGGGCCCTGAGCCCATCCGGACGGAACGGCCGGCCGTTCCGCCCGCTCCCTCGCGGACGGGTGCCGCCCGCCCGATCCACTCCTTGACACCCTCACCCGTGCGCACTCAAGGTTTGTCTGGACAAGGACGAATGGAACGACGGAACAGGGAACGGTCCGGGTACGGAACGGTCCGAGGAAGGGCTCTCATGGTGGATACGCTCGGTGTCGCCGTCATCGGATTCGGCTGGATGGGGCGGGTGCACACCCAGGCGTACGCGCGGGTGCCGCACCACTATCCGCAGCTCGCCCTGCGCCCGGAGCTGGTCACGGTCGCCGAGGAGGTTCCGGGCCGGGCCGAGGAGGCCGCCGCGCGGTTCGGGTTCGCCCGCGCCACCCGCGACTGGCGTGATGTGGCCGCCGACCCGAGCATCCGGGCGGTCAGCATCACGGCCCCGAACTTCCTGCACCGTGAGATCGGCGTCGCGATGGCCGAGGCCGGCAAGCACATCTGGATCGAGAAGCCGGTCGGGCTCACCGCCGACGACGCCCGCGCGGTGGCGGACGCCGTCGAGAAGGCCGGCGTCCGCAGCGCGGTCGGCTTCAACTACCGCAACGCGCCCGCCGTGGAAGCGGCCCGCGCGCTGATCGCCGCCGGTGACATCGGCACCGTCACCCACGCCCGCTTCCGTCTGTTCAGCGACTACGCCGCCCACCCCGAGTCCGCCCTGACCTGGCGCTACGAGCGGGAGCGCGGCGGCAGCGGAGTGCTCGGCGACCTGGCCTCGCACGGCGCCGACCTGGCCCGCTTCCTGCTCGGCGACATCGCCTCGCTGACCGCCGACACGGCGATCTTCCTGCCCGATCGGGCCCGCCCGGCCGGCGCCACCGCGGGTCATTCCCGTGCCGCCGGAGGCGAACTCGGCCCGGTGGAGAACGAGGACTACGTGAACTGCCTGCTGCGCTTCGCCTCCGGCGCGCGCGG
>NZ_LIRG01000714.1 GCF_001419695.1 Streptomyces prasinopilosus | reverse complement strand
GCCGCGCACGCCGGACGTGGTGGCGGGTCCGCATCCGTACGCGGTGCGGATCACGCCGACGGAGCAGCCGGAGGCGACGGCGGTGCCGGAGGGGAACGTGACGGTCACGCCGTTCACCGAGGTGCGGGCGGAGCTGGTGCCGCCGGTGGTGAAGGGGCGGTTGCGGGGGCGGCCGCGGCTGGCGGTGGACAATCTGGGCAACACGCGGGTGACCGCGTCGATCGGCGGCAGTGACAACGGTGATCAGTTGTCGTTCGATCTGGAGCCGTCCAATGTGCAGATCGAGCCGGGGCGGGCGGTGTTCGTCCGGGCGCGGCTGAAGCCGCGGGAGATCATCTGGTTCGGGTCGAAGCAGGAGCGTCCGTACGCGCTGGCGGTGCAGCGTTCGGGGGTGGATCCGCAGAGTGTGGAGGGCACGTTCGTCCAGCGCGGGTTCCTTCCGGGGTGGCTGGCGACGGTGCTGGGCATGACGCTGGCGCTGGCGATCGCGTTCGTGGTGATCTGGCTGTCCTACAAGCCCGACGTGCGTTCCCTGGCCACCGAACAGATGACCGAGGTCGGAGCGACCGCGCTGCCCAACCCCGAGTCCGACGAACCGCTGGCGGAGGCGCCGAAGGCCCCGGCGGAACAGGCGGCCCCGAGCGCCGCCGCCCCCGTGGCCGGTGCCGACGACGCCGGTGGCGGCTCCGGCGACGGCGGTGGCGGCGGCGGTGAGGACGAGGCCGATAAGGCCGGACCGACCGGACCGCTGCCCTTCCGCCCCGGTGACGGACCCAACCTGTTCGTGGAGTTCGCGCAGGTGCGGCTGAACACCTTGCAGCCGGACAATCCCTGCCGGCTCACGGCCCCCCACACCGCGGGCCTCATGGACGAGTCGACCGTGGCCGCCCTGAAGTGCTTCCAGACGCAGAACGACCAGCGGTACGACGGCGTCTCCGTCAAGACGGACGGCCTCGGCAACCTCGGCCGGTCCACCATGACCACCCTGATCATGGCGCACTTCGGCTCGACGAGCCCGACCGAGGTGCAGACCGGCAAGAACAACTGGGAGGTCCCGTGGTTCAACAGCGTCCTGCTGTGGGCGTCCTACACGACCGTCGACGACGGCGTCTCCACCGCGCAGCAGCTGTGGCTCCGCACCAACATGGTCTACCTGCGCGGTGAGCAGAAGCACCGGGCGAGCGCGGAGGCCAACGCCGCCACCAGCACCCGGGTCCGCGTCTACCAGGAGGGAGTCGGCCTTCCGGCCACCGGTGTCGCCGACGAGAGGGTGTTCGCCTCTCTGCACGCGGGCCGGATCGTCTCCCAGAACGACCCCGGCAAGGTCACGGCCAAGGACTACCCCCCGGCCCCCGAGCGCTGACCCTCCTCCGAGAACCAGGACACGACGATGACCCTTTGGACTTCCCTCGAGCCGGCGTCGACGACGGTGGACCCGGGTGGTGGTGCGACCGTGCGGTTGCGGGTGCGCAACACCGGTGACGTCGTGGACGAGTACCGGTTCGAGCCGGTGGGTGACCTGGCGCCGTGGGCCCGGGTGGAGCCGCAGTCGTTGCGGTTGTATCCGGGGACGACGGGGACGGTGGAGATCTCGTTCGCCCCGCCGCGCACGCCGGACGTGGTGGCGGGTCCGCATCCGTACGCGGTGCG
>NZ_LIRG01000713.1 GCF_001419695.1 Streptomyces prasinopilosus | reverse complement strand
GGCGGTCTCGGTGCGGCGGTCGCGTTCCATCCAGGTGCGCACGGAGACCAGCAGCTGGGAACCGTGCTCCGCGTCGTAGCGCAACACCTCGCCGAGCACGTGGTCGACCAGCGCGGTCAGGACCGCAGGGTCGTCCGGCAGCCAGCGCCCCGTCGCGTCGGCGCCGTAGCGGACCAGCGGACGGCCCGACTCGCCCGCCTTGGAGACCGCCCACAGGGCCTCGCGCTGGGCGACCTTCAGGGCCGCGCCCGGCCGGAAGGGGCGGCTCATCCCGGCCGTCACGGCCGGCAGCGCGCCGATCGCGTCGGCCAGGTCCGGCGCCCCGAGGACGTACCGGTCCTCGCCCCAGGTCAGCAGCAGGTGGGGGCGGTCCTCCAGGCAGGCCAGCAGCGCCTCGTCGGGGGCGCGCCGGACCACGATCAGGACGGTGTCGCCCTCGATGGAGTGCCGGGCCAGCCTGCGGCGGGCGGCCTCCGGATCGAGCACCTCCTGGAGCAGTTCCGCCAGCGTCTCGGCGCCCTCGCGGCGCAGCGTCTCGCGTTCGCTGCGCACCGTCGCCACCCGCAGCGCCGCCACCGTCGCGATGTGCTGGACGACCGCGAGGCCGGCCGGCTGGGCGCCCTGCCGCTCGTACGCCACCAGGAAGCCCGCCGGGCCGCCGGGCGCCGGCACCGGCAGGACGAAACCGCCGGGGACGGTCGGCGCGGCGTCCACTGAGGCGGGCAGCACCCCCGGACCGGGCGTGGGCACCCCCGGCAGCAGGGGACGGCCCTGCGGGGTGCAGAGGTACACGTCGTACCCGGACAATCGTTCGAGGCGCCGCAGGAGGGTCGGGGTGTCGAGGTCCTCGGCGACCATCCAGCGCAGCGCGCCGAAGACCTGCAGCTGCGCCCCCAGCCGGTGCCGGGCGTCCTCCTGCACCGCCGCCGCGACCTCCTGGGAGACCGCGATGAACGGGACGGCGAGCGGCACCTCCAGCACCGGGAAGCCCCGCTCCTCCGCCGCCCGGAAGAACGCGTCGTGCAGCGGGGGCACCCGCAACTGGGCGGACAGGGCCAGTGCGGAGACCCCGGCGTCGTCCAGCCGCTCCAGATAGCGGCGCTGGCCGGCCGCCGTGCGGGGGATCGCGAGCCCCGTGGTCATGAGGACCTCGGACCCCAGCAGCCAGGGGGTCGGATCGTCCAACTCGCTTGCGTGCGCCCAGGACACGGAGCGGCCGAGGCCGCCGCTCCCGGCCTTCACCGAGAGCTGCAGGGCGGGGAAGGACAGCAGATCCTCGACGGTCAGTTTGTCGTCAGCCACAGGAACCAGGCTATCTCTCTGTGACTGACACAATTGTGGATGGCCGGGGACGGACCCAGACTGTGGAGCCGTCCCCGGTATGAACGGCAGGTGAGAGCCCATGGCGACCTCGGTCACCGACATCGAGACTCATGGTGTCGAGCAGATCCCGGACGAGGACCGCACGGCCCGTCCGCTCGACCTGTTCCGGCTCGCCTTCGGCGGCGCCAACACCTTCGCGACCTGTGTGCTGGGCGCCTTCCCGATCCTGTTCGGCCTCTCCTTCTGGCAGGGGCTCGCGGCGACCGCGCTCGGCCTGGTCGCGGGCGCCCTGCTGCTCGCGCCGATGGCGCTCTTCGGCCCCACCAACGGCACCAGCAACTCCGTCTCCTCCTCCGCCCACCTGGGGGTGCACGGCAGGGTCGTCGGCTCGTTCCTCTCGCTGCTGACCGCGATCGCCTTCTTCTCGATCTCGGTGTGGTCCTCGGGCGACGCCCTCGTCGGCGGCGCGCACCGGCTGGTGGGGCTCCCCGAGTCGACCCTGTCGTACAGCGTGGCGTACGCGGTCTTCGCCGCCCTCGTGCTCGTGGTCTGCGTCTACGGCTTCCGCTTCATGCTGCTGGTGAACAAGATCGCCGTGGTGGCGGCGTCGGCCCTGTTCGTGCTGGGCGCCTTCGCCTTCGCCGGCGACTTCGACCCCGGCTACGCGGGCAGTTTCGCCTCGAGCGCCGACCCGCTGTTCTGGCCGTCCTTCATCGGCTCCGCGCTGATCGTGCTCTCCAACCCGGTCTCCTTCGGCGCGTTCCTCGGCGACTGGTCCCGCTACATCCCGGCCGCGACGCCCCGCCGCCGGGTGATGGGCGCGGCGTTCCTGGCCCAGGTCGCCACCCTGCTGCCGTTCGTCTTCGGTCTCGCCACCGCTTCGATCATCGCGACCCGGGCCGCGAAGTACGTCGACCCGGCCGCGCCCAACTACGTCGGCGGCCTGCTCGCGATCTCCCCCGGCTGGTACTTCCTGCCGCTCTGCCTCATCGCGCTGATCGGCGGTCTGTCCACCGGCACGACCGCCCTGTACGGCACCGGGCTGGACCTCTGCAGCGTCTTCACCCGCTTCACCCGCGTCCAGGCGACGGTCCTCATCGGCGTGCTGTCGATCGTGTTCATCTTCGTCGGCCGCTTCGCGCTGAACCTCACCCAGTCGATCTCCACCTTCGCCACCCTGATCATCACCTGCACCGCACCGTGGATGGTCGTGATGATCCTCGGCTACGTCACCCGCCGGGGCTGGTACGACGCCCAGGCGCTCCAGGTCTTCAACCAGCGCCGCACCGGGGGCCGCTACTGGTTCGCCCACGGCTGGAACTGGCGCGGCCTGGCCACCTGGCTGCTCTCCGCCGCCGTGGCGCTGCTGTTCACCAACCTGCCCGGCCAGTTCGTCGGACCGCTCGGAAACCTGGCCGACGGCATGGACATCTCGCTGCCGGTCGGCCTCGTCCTCGCGGCGGTGCTCTACCTCGTCCTGCTCACGCTGTTCCCCGAGCCGCGCGGGGTCTACGGACCGGCGGGACCCCGCTTCGTCCGGGCCTCCGACGCCGAGGTCCTGCCGATCAGCGGCGACCCGCGGGAGGCCGCCCCCGCGGAGCCGGTCACGGTCGGCTGACCTGCCGCCCCGGCCGCCCGGTGCCGGGGCGCCCGGCCGGACCCCGCGGCGCGGACCACGGGCGGACCCGCACCCCCACGGGCCCGCCGGCACCGGCGGGCCCGCGGCGGCCGTACGAGCGGCCCGGCGAACCGGGACGGCGCAGGCCGGCCGAGGGTCATGTCGGATTTCCGCGAGACCGGGACCGCCCCCGTCCCCGATGCTGGACCCATGCAGAAGGGGATGCACACCGACACCGAACGCTGCGTACGCGCCGTCCGGTCCAAGGACGAGCGGTTCGACGGCTGGTTCTTCACCGCCGTCCTCACCACCGGCGTCTACTGCCGGCCCAGCTGCCCGGTGGTACCGCCCAAACCCGAGAACATGGTCTTCCACCCGAGCGCGGCGGCCTGCCAGCAGGCGGGATTCCGGGCCTGCAAGCGGTGCCGCCCCGACACCAGCCCCGGCTCGCCGGAGTGGAACCGGCGGGCCGACGCCGTGGCCCGCGCCATGCGGCTGATCGCCGACGGGACCGTGGACCGGGAGGGCGTGCCCGGCCTCGCCGCCCGGCTCGGCTACAGCACCCGCCAGGTGGAACGCCAGCTGCTCGCCGAGCTGGGCGCGGGACCCCTCGCCCTCGCGCGGGCCCAGCGCGCGCAGACCGCGCGGCTGCTCATCGAGACGACCGCCCTGCCGATGGCGGAGGTCGCCTTCGCCGCCGGCTTCTCCTCCGTCCGCGCCTTCAACGACACCGTCCGCGAGGTCTTCGCCCTGACCCCGGGCGAACTGCGCGCCCGCGCGCCGAGACGGGCCCCCGGTTCCGCCGGGACCCCCGGCTCCACAGGGACCGCCGGCGTCCCCGCCGCGCTGTCGCTGCGCCTGCCGTTCCGGGCCCCGCTCACCCCCGACAACCTCTTCGGCCACCTCGCCGCCACCGCCGTACCCGGGGTGGAGGAGTGGCGGGACGGTGCTTACCGGCGCACCCTCCGGCTGCCGCACGGGCACGGCTTCGTGGCGCTGGCCCCCCGGCCCGACCACGTCGCCTGCCGCCTCACCCTCACCGACCCGCGGGACCTCACCGTCGCCATCAGCCGCTGCCGCCGCCTGCTCGACCTGGACGCCGATCCGGTGGCCGTCGACGACCGGCTGCGCGCCGACCCCCTCCTCGCGCCCCTGGTGGACAAGGCGCCCGGACGCCGGGTCCCGCGTACGGTCGACGAGGCGGAGTTCGCCGTCCGGGCCGTGCTCGGACAGCAGGTCTCCACCGCCGCCGCCCGCACCCACGCGGCCCGCCTGGTCACCGCGCACGGCGAACCGGTGGACGACCCGGACCCGGGCGGCGGCCTCACCCACCTCTTCCCGTCGCCCGAGGCACTCGCCGGCCTGGACCCCGAGACCCTGGCGCTGCCCCGCGCCCGCCGCGCCACCCTCACCACCCTGGTGCGGGCCCTCGTGGACGGCGATCTGCGCCTGGGCGTCGGGAGCGACTGGCCCGAGACCCGCGCGAAGCTCCTCGCCCTCCCGGGTTTCGGCCCCTGGACCGCCGACGTCATCGCCCTGCGCGCCCTCGGCGACCCCGACGCCTTCCTCCCCACCGACCTGGGCATCCGCCGCGCCGCCCGGGGGCTCGGCCTGCCCTCCACCCCCGCCGCGCTCACCGCGCGTGCGGCGGCCTGGCGGCCCTGGCGGGCGTACGCGGTGCAGTACCTGTGGGCCACGGACGACCACCCGATCAACGTCCTGCCGGCATGAGGACGCACGAGAGCCGACGAGGCCGACGAGACCGACGGAACGGATGGAGCGGATGAACCGGATGAAGCGGCACACCGTGATCGACAGCCCGTACGGCCCGCTGACGCTCGTCGCCGACGACGGCGTCCTGTGCGGGCTCTACATGACCGACCAGCGTCACCGTCCTGCGCAGGAGACCTTCGGCGACCGTGCCGACCCCGGCTCCGCCGCACCCGCCGCGAGGGCCTTCGCCGAGGCCGGGGAGCAACTGGAGGCCTACTTCGCGGGCGGGCTGAAGGAATTCACGCTGGAGCTGCGCCCGCACGGCACCCCGTTCCAGCGCCGCGTCTGGGATCTGCTGAGGGGCATCCCCTACGGAGAGACCCGCACGTACGGCGAACTCGCCGCGGCCCTCGGCAGCCCGAAGGCGTCCCGGGCCGTCGGGCTGGCCAACGGGCGCAACCCGATCGGCATCGTCATCCCCTGCCACCGGGTCGTCGGCGCGAGCGGCGGCCTCACCGGGTACGGAGGGGGCCTGGAGCGCAAGCGGCGGCTGCTGGACCACGAGCGGGACCTGCCGGCCCTGTTCCCGCAGGTCCCGCCCTCCGGCTCCGTCAGGGGCCCTCGTACCGGTGCGGCGGGGGCGGCTTCGCTCCGGAGGCGGTACCCGCCGCCCCCGCCGCACCTGTACGAGGGCCCCTGACGGAGCCGGAGGGCGGGACCTGCGGGAACAGCGCCGGCCGGTCCCGCCCGTGGTCCAGCAGCCGCCGCTTGCGCTCCAGGCCCCCCCCGTACCCGGTGAGG
>NZ_LIRG01000712.1 GCF_001419695.1 Streptomyces prasinopilosus | reverse complement strand
CCGGTGAGCGGCCGCCGGGGGCCCCGGCGGCCGCTCACCGGCGGCCTCCGGGCGCCCCCGTTCCGCTGTCCAGCATCGTCCGCAGGATGTCGCGCAGGGAGCGGCGTTCCCCGTCCGTGAGGGCGGCCAGCGGCTCGCGGGCGAAGCGCAGCGACTCGCGCAGGCCGCGGGCCACCCTGCGGCCCTCCTCCGTCGCCGCCGCCACCTTCACGCGCCGGTCCGCCGGGTCCGGACGGCGCTCGGCCAGACCGCGGGACTCCAGGCGGTCGACGATCCCGGTGACGTTCGACGGCTCGCACTTCAGGCGGTGGGCGAGCTTCCGCATCGGCAGGGGCTCCAGGCAGAGCAGGCTCAGGAGCCGGGCCTGCGCGCCGGTGAGGTCGTGCCCGGCCGCCGCCTCCTCGTACTCCTCGTGGTAGCGGGCCACCACCGAGCCGATCAGCTCGACGACCTCCAGGGTCAGATCGTCGGGGCATCCGGGACGTCCGGGGGAACGGGGTGTGACGGCCATGCCGTCCAGGGTACCCGCATGCTTGACATCCTGAAATATTCAGCTGCATGGTTGTTTCAGGTAGTGAAACATTTCGAGGAGAGGCGCCCCCCATGACCGACACCCCCACGCTCCCCGCCACCGGCCGCGCATGGCACCTGGTCAGCCGGCCCGTGGGCTGGCCGAAGCCCGAGGACTTCTCCCTGGTCGAGGCGGAGGTCCCCGCGCCGGGGGAGGGCCAGGTGCTGGTACGGAACACGTACCTCTCGGTCGACCCCTACATGCGGGGCCGGATGAGTGACGCCAAGTCCTACGTGGCGCCGTACGAGGTGGGCGAGGCCATGCAGGGCGGCGCCGTCGGCGAGGTCGTCGCCTCCGGCGCGGAGGGACTGGCCGTGGGCGACCACGTGCTGCACGGCCTCGGCTGGCGCGAGTACGCGCTGGTGGACGCGAAGAGCGCCGTCAAGGTGGACCCCGGGGTCGCGCCGCTCTCCACCTACCTGGGCGTGCTGGGCATGCCGGGGTTCACCGCGTACGTGGGACTGCTGCGCGTCGCCGCCTTCAAGGAGGGCGACGCCGTCTTCGTGTCCGGCGCCGCCGGTGCCGTCGGCAGCCAGGTGGGGCAGATCGCGAAGCTCAAGGGGGCCTCGCGGGTGATCGGCTCCGCCGGATCCGACGAGAAGGTCGCCCTGCTCGTCGAGGAGTACGGATTCGACGCCGCGTTCAACTACAAGGACGGCCCGGTCGGCCGGCAGCTGCGCGAGGCCGCCCCGGACGGCATCGACGTCTACTTCGACAACGTCGGCGGGGACCACCTGGAGGCCGCGATCGGTTCGCTGAACCGGGACGGGCGGATCGCCGTGTGCGGGATGATCTCCGTCTACAACAACACGGAGCCGGCGCCGGGCCCGCGCAACCTCGCCCGCCTCATCCAGACCCGGGGCCGCATCGAGGGCTTCCTGGTGAGCGACCACAACGACCTGCGGTCGGAGTTCGTGCGGGAGGTCGGCGGCTGGATCGCCTCGGGCGAGCTCAAGTACCGGGAGACCGTCGTCGAGGGCATCGAGAACAACCTCGAGGCGTTCCTGGGCGTCCTGCGCGGCGACAACATCGGAAAGATGATCGTCAAGCTCTGACAGCGCACGGCGCACGACGGGCTCCGGTGCGGGGGCGGGGACGGCGCACGACCGTCCCCGCCCCCGCACCGGCCCCGGAGGGGCGCCCGGCCGGGGGAGCGGACCACCGGCCGACGACACGCCGCCGACGGGCCCCTATAGTTCCCCCATGCGCGATCTTGGGGTGGGTTTCCGGTATCTCCTGAAGGGCCAGCGCTGGGTCGCCCGGCACGGCAAGCAGTACGGTTTCGGCCTGCTGCCGGGACTGATCACGCTGGTGCTCTACGTGGGGGCGCTGCTCGTACTGGGCCTATGGGGGGCGGACTTCGTCGGCTGGGCGACACCGTTCGCGGACGACTGGTCCAGCCCCTGGCTCGGCCTGTTCCGCGGACTGCTCACCGTCCTCCTCTTCGCGCTCGGCCTGCTCCTGTCCGTCCTCACCTTCACCGCGGTGACCCTGCTCATCGGCCAGCCCTTCTACGAGAGCCTCTCCGAGAAGGTCGACCGGGACGTCTCGCCCGACGGCACCGCCCCCGAGTCCGACCTGCCGTTGTGGCGGGAACTGTGGGTCTCCGGCCGGGACAGCCTCCGCATCGTGGTGCGGGCCCTGGTCTGGGCGGTCCTCCTCTTCGCGCTCGGGTTCGTCCCGTTCCTCGGGCAGACCGTCGTGCCGGTGATCGGGTTCATGGTCACCGGGTTCTTCCTCACGGAGGAGCTGACGGCGGTGGCCCTGCAGCGGCGCGGGGTAGAGCTGCGGGCGCGGCTGGCCCTGCTCAGGGGCCGCAGGACCCTCGTCTGGGGCTTCGGCACGCCCCTGGGGCTGGCGTTCCTCGTCCCGTTCGTCGCCGTGTTCCTGATGCCGGGCGCGGTCGCCGGCGCCACCCTCATGGCGCGGGACCTGCTCGGCGAGGAGACCAGGGAGACCAGGGAGACCGGGGGGCACGGCGGCGCCGGGACGCCGGAGGCGCCCGGGACGCCGTCGAGGCCGTCCCCGCCGATCGGCCCGAACGCGCACTGACACGGGACGGACGCCGGAGCGGGACGGATACCGGGACAGGTACCGGGACGGAACGGGCACGGAGAGTGGGGCGAGGTGACCGCCTCGTGGTCCTTTGTGAAGGATTCGTACGAACCCCCGATCGATTGCCTGATTCCGGACCACGGGACCACCGCGACGGTTACCGTCTGGATCGGGGTAGTTCCCGCCAACCGGGGTATTCCTCTGCATGAGCAGCCCCGGTCCGGGACCCTGACCCCGGACCGGGGCTCATGCGCGCCGCCCCGTACGCTCCCGTACGACCCGGGCGGGCCCTACCGCACCGCGAAGCCGTACACCGTTTCCGAGCGGAACGTCCCGCCCGGCCGCAGGACCGTGCTCGGGAAGTCGGGACGGTTCGGGGAGTCCGGGAAGTGCTGCGTCTCCAGCGCGATGCCGGCGCCGGGCGCGAAGGGCTCCCCGATGTGGTCGGCGGTGTAGACCTGCATCCCGGGTTCGGTGGTCGCCACCGTGAGCACCCGCCCGGAACCCGGTTCGTACAGTTCGGCGACCTCCACCGGCGTGGACGTCACGCCCTTGTCCAGCACGTAATTGTGGTCGTACCCGCTGCCGGTGCGGCGCGCCTCGCGGAAGTCGAAGCGGGTGCCGGTGACGTCCCGGTGGTCGCCGGCGGGGACCAGGTCCGCGTCGACGGGGGTGAAGCGGGAGGCGGCGAGCCGCAGTTCGTGCCCGCCCGCGCCACCGGAGCCGGAGCGGACCCCCGCACCGGAACCGGTCCCGGCCAGGTTCCAATACGAGTGGTTCGTCGGGTTCACCACCGTCGGCGCCTCCGTCACCGCCTCGTACGCGATCCCCAGGGCCCCCCGCTCGTCCAGGGTGTACGTCACCGCCATCTCCAGGCGGCCCGGGAAGCCCTCCTCGCCGTCCGCGCAGACCAGGGTGAGGCGCAGCCCGTGCGGGACCGGCGCCACGTCCCACACGCGCTTGTCGAAGCCCCGCTCACCGCCGTGCAGCGAGTTCGGCCCGTCGTTCGCGGCCAGCGTGTGGACCCGGCCGTCCAGCGGGAAGCGGGCACCCGCGATGCGGTTGGCGTACCGCCCGATCAGGGCGCCCAAGTACGGCTCCGGATGGGCGAGGTAGCCGTCCAGGCCGGAGAAGCCCAGCACCACGTTCCCGGACCGCCCCTCCCGGTCCGGCACCTCGACGGTCTGCACGATCCCGCCGTACGACAGCACCCGTACACGGGTGCCGGCCCGCTCCAGGGTCCAGCGGTGCACCGGGGTGCCGTCGGAAAGTGTGCCGAAGAGTTCGTTCATGTGCGGCACGATAGGTCACGGCTTCGTGGCCGTGACCGTGCGGTGGGCGATCTCCGCCAGCCGGGCCTGACCGTCGATGCTGGGGTGGAACCAGTCCCAGCGGCTCAGCTGCGCCGTGCCGAACCGGTACGCGTACACCGCGCCGCCGTCGTAGCGGCACCGGTCGTCCGCGGCGCAGACCTCCTCCAGCACCTCGTTGTAGTCCTCCACCCGGGCCTGCACCGCCGCGCGCCGCTCGTTCGCCGCCGCGTCCAGGGCGTCCGGGTCGCCCAGCATCGACGGGCAGATGCCGAGCTCCCACACCCGCTTGCCCGTCTCGCTGGTCCGCCCCTGCGACCACAGCCGCTTCAGGTCCGGCACGCTCGCCACGTACACCTGGGCCTCGGGCAGCGCCTTGCGCAGGGTGCGTATCGCCTCCTCGAAGTCCGCGCGGAAGGCGGCCACCGGCGTCATCGCCGACGTCGTGGCCCGGCAGGCGTCGTTCGCCCCGGCCAGCACCGTCACCAACTCCGGCTTCCGGCTCACCGCCCGGGCCATCTGCCCGGGCAGGTCCGCCATCCGCGCCCCGGTGACCGCGTAGTTCCAGCTCCGCTCGGCCGCCCCCGCCGGGCCCAGCAGCCGCACCGCCAGGCTGTCGACCTTCTCGCTGCCGCCCGTCGCCCACGACACCTCGGGGCAGTCCGTCAGCACCGCGCACGCGTCGAAGCCGGTCGTGATCGAATCGCCCACGGCGGCCACCGAGGCGGGACTGGTGTCCCAGGCCGGAGTGGGCGACGGGGCCGGCGCGGCCTTCTTCGCCCCGGCGTCGGACGGAGCGGTCCCGGCGCCGCCGACGGCGTCGCAGCCGGCGGCCCCCAGGACGGCGGCCGCCGCCACCGCGGCGAGCACGGCCCGCGAACGGCCGCCCCGCTCCGGCCTCTTCCACCGTGTCCCCTGGTCCATCCCGCGGCCTCCCCGCACCTCGTGGTCTCCGTCCCCCATGCATAACAACGCGCGCGGGTTCCCGCCCGCCCGACCGTCCACCCGATTGCCCGCCCGGCCACCCGGCCGGGCGCTCCTCCGGTCGGAACGCCCCGGGGGGAACGCCCCCGGACGGAACAGCGCATAGGGAACGGCTCACACGGTCCGCGGCCGGCCCCCCCGGGGTTGTCGGCCTGCCGGGTGAATGGCGGCGGTTTCCGGGTGCCGGGACGGACGGTACGTCACACTCCTTCCCCCGCCACACGGTAGCCTCGGCATCGACGTGGTCCTCCCGGCCACCCGCTGATCGGCCCTTTCCGACCTGTCCCGCTCTGCCCGGAGGTTCCGGTGACGACACGTGGAGTCCTGTACGTGCACTCCGCGCCGCGTGCGCTGTGCCCACACGTCGAATGGGCCGTCGCGGGGGTGCTCGGCGTGCGCGTCGGCCTGGACTGGATCCGGCAGCCCGCCGCCCCCGGCACCTGGCGCTCGGAGTTCTCCTGGAAGGGCCAGGCCGGCACCGCCTCCAAACTCGCCTCGGCCCTGCGCGGCTGGCAGTTGCTGCGCTTCGAGGTCACCTCGGAGCCCTGCCCCACCGCCGAGGGCGAGCGCTACAGCTGCACCCCCGACCTCGGCATCTTCCACGCCGTCACCGGCATCCACGGCGACATCATGATCCCCGAGGACCGGCTGCGCGCCGCCCTGACCAGGTCCCAGCACGGCGAGACCGACCTGGAGGCCGAGATCGCCAAGCTCCTCGGCAAGCCCTGGGACGACGAACTGGAGCCCTTCCGCCACGCGGGCGAGGGCGCCCCGGTCCGCTGGCTCCACCAGGTCGTCTGACCGCACCGGCACCGGCACCGGCCCCCGGACCCGGGCACCGGACTCCCGAAGTCCGGTGCTCCCGCGCGCCCCTGCCGGATGCTTCCGTACCGGGCGCCCTCGTGTCCCCGTGCCGGGCGCTCCCGTAAGGCGCGCCCGGGCCCCCGCACGGCGTACCCCGTCCTCCCGGTGCGCGGACGTGCTGGAGGGCCCCACCTCGTGAGGTGGGGCCCTCCAGCACGTCCGCGCGTACCGGCGCCGGTCAGACCGACCGGAACGCCAGCACCACGT
>NZ_LIRG01000711.1 GCF_001419695.1 Streptomyces prasinopilosus | reverse complement strand
ACGCGCGGGTGTACATGCGTTCCCCGGGAGACTGGACGCATGTACACCCGCGCGTGTCCTGGTCACCGTGCGTATCGTTGCACCACGCGGCCGTGCGCATCGAGCGGCGGCCGGGGAGGAGCGCCACGATGACCGTCCTCGAAGACAGGATCGCCATGGCCGGCACCGGAGACGAGCTCACGCTCGACACGATGTTCGAGTGGCTGGAGAAGTTGCCCATCCCCGAGGGTTACAAGACCGAGATCGTCGGGGGCCACATCTTCATGACACCGCAGCGCCGAACCCACTGGGACATCATCCTGGACATCGTGGAGCAACTGCGTGCCAGGTACCCGCGCAACCGCCTGACGTCCGACGTCCGCATCGACTGCCCGGGACACCTCAACGGCTTCGCGCCCGACGTGGCGGCGCTCGCGGAGGGCGCCCGGGAGGACGCCCACGGACGATGGCGGCACGAGGACGTCGAGTTCGTCGCCGAGGTGATCTCCAGGAACACCGCCGGCAACGACTACGGTCCGAAGAAGGACGCCTACGCCGCCGCCGGTGTCCCCGTGTACCTGATCGTGGACCCGTACACCGGCGAGTGGCACCTGCACACCCTGCCGAAGGACGGCACCTACCACGGTGCCGTCACCTTCGGCTTCGGTGAGGAGGTCGACCTGACCGGGACGGCCGTCGGCCTCGTCCTCAGGACCGGCGACTTCCCCCGCGACTGACCGCACCCGCCGCCACGGGCGTCGCCGCCCCCGTCATGCCGTTCGGGCCGGCTCCTCCCGTCGTCCGCGGCACGAACCGCATCCGCGGGTGCCCGCCGTCCCAGCCGACCATCAGGCGCAGGTTGCCGACGCGGGCCAGGACCAGGCCGATCACGGTCGCGGCGAGGACCGCGACGGCGCCGCCCGACGCCAGGCCCACCCGGGCCCCGTAGGTGTCGGTGACCCAGCCGACGATCGGGGCGCCGACGGGCGCGCCGCCGAGGAAGACCATCATGTAGAGGGCCATGACGCGGCCGCGCACGGCCGGGTCGGTGGCCATCTGGATGCTGGTGTTGGTGGTGACGTTGACCGTCATGGCGAACAGGCCGATCGGGATCATGAGCAGGGCGAACAGCCACAGGGTGGGTGCCCCGGCCGCCACGATCTCCAGTGCGCCGAAGGCGACCGCCGCCATGATCAGCAGCCGCAGCCGGGCCGTGCCGCGCCGGGCGGCGAGCAGGGCGCCGGCCAGGGAGCCGACCGCCATCAGCGTGTTGAACAGGCTGTAGACGCCCGCGTCCCCGTGGAAGACGTCGTCGGCGAAGGCCGAGAGGTAGACGGGGAAGTTGAAGGCGAAGGTGCCGATGAACCCCACCAGGACGATGGGCCAGAGCAGCTCGGGCCGGCCCGCGACGTAGCGCAGGCCCTCCCTCAGCTGTCCCTTGCCGCGCGGGGACGGCGTGACGGCGTGCAGTTCCCGGGCCCGCATCATCAGCAGGCCGGCGATCGGCGCGGCGAAGGACACGCCGTTGAGGAAGAACGCCCAGCCCGTGCCGACGCCGGTGATCAGCAGTCCCGCGACGGCGGGGCCGACCAGCCGGGCGGACTGGAAGTTCGCGGAGTTCAGGCTGACCGCGTTCTGCAGCTGGCCGGGGCCGACGAGTTCCGCGACGAAGGACTGGCGGGCGGGGTTGTCGACCACCGTGGCCAGGCCGGTGGCGAAGGCGGCGACGTAGACGTGCCAGACCTCGACCCGTCCGGTGAGGGTGAGGGCGGCGAGCGCCAGCGAGGTGAGCGCCATCGCCGACTGGGTGAAGAGCAGCGTGGGACGCTTGCGCAGGCGGTCGACTAGGACGCCGCCGTACAGGCCGAACAGCAGCATCGGCAGGAACTGCAGGGCCGTGGTGATGCCGACGGCGGCCGAGGAGGCGGTGAGGGTGAGCACCAGCCAGTCCTGGGCGATGCGCTGCATCCAGGTGCCGATGTTCGAGACGACCTGGCCGGTGAAGAACAGGCGGTAGTTCCTGACCTTCAGCGAGGAGAACATCCCGGACGTGCGGGCGGTCCGGTCCGGCGCTTCGGGGCCGGTCGGGGTGTCATGGGGATCGTGGGGGTCAGGTGCGGGGGCGGAGTCTGCTCCGGATCCCGTACTCAAGGTGCGCCTCCTGGGACGGCTGCTGGGTTTCCTAGAGGTGTGCGAGCTTCTCCAGCACGGGGGCGGCGGCGCGGAGCTTCGCCCACTCGTCCTCGTCGAGCTGCTCGGTCAGGGTGGCGAGGAAGGCGTTCCGCCTGCGGCGGCTCTCCTCGAGCATCGCCTCCGCCTGTTCGGTCTGCGTGACGACCTTCTGCCGCCGGTCGTCCGGGTGCGGCTCCAGCCGGACCAGTCCCTTGGCCTCCAGCAGCGCCACGATGCGGGTCATCGAGGGGGGCTGGACGTGTTCCTTGCGGGCGAGTTCGCCCGGGGTGGCCCGGCCGCACCGGGCCAGGGTACCCAGCACCGACATCTCGGTGGGGCTGAGCGACTCGTCGACGCGCTGGTGCTTGAGCCGACGGGACAGACGCATCACGGCGGATCGAAGGGCGTTCACGGCGGCTTCGTCGCCCAGGCTGAGGTCCGGCATGTTATTTAGCGTAACTCATTACTCTCGCTAAAGGACTGTCCGGGAGGGGTCCGCGTGCCGCCCGTGTCCGTGACATCGGCCACTCCCCGGGGAGTGTTCGGTCGAACCGCTCATTCGAATCACTCGTACGAGTGATTTGGGCGCGGATGCGGGCGCATCCGGCCGGGATGTGCGGCGACGCTCATGCCCATGGGGACCGACGTACTCAGCCTGCGCATGGACCACGAGCTGCTCGAACGGCTCCGGCAGCACGCCGCCAAACGCGGAATGAGCGTCCAGGACTATGTCGTCCAGACGCTCATTCGCGATGACTTCGACCAGCGGTTCCAGACCGCCGTCGAGGAGACGGAGAAGTTCTACGACGTCACCTGAGGCGTGACGCGGAGCCGCACCGCCGGCCGGACCCGGCCCGGGCCGGCCGGACCCGGCCCGGGTCCGGGGCGGATCAGGTCAGGCCCAGCGCCGGCATCAGGTAGTAGAAGGCGAAGACCGCCGACACCACGTACAGCGGCACCGGCACCTCCTTGCCGCGTCCGGCCGCCAGGCGCAGCACCACGAAGGTGATGAAGCCCATGCCGATGCCGTTGGTGATCGAGTAGGTGAACGGCATCATCACCATGGTCACGAAGGCCGGGATGGCGATGGTGTGATCCGCCCAGTCGATCTCCTTGATCGAGCCCGCCAGGATCAGGAAGCCGACCGCGAGCAGCGCCGGGGTCGCCGCCTGCGACGGGACCATGGTGGCGACGGGCGTGAGGAACAGCGCGAAGGCGAAGAGCGCGCCCGTGACGACGTTGGCGAAGCCGGTGCGCGCGCCCTCGCCGACACCGGCGGTCGACTCCACGAAGGCGGTGGTGGCGGAGGCGGAGCTGGCGCCGCCCGCGGCGACCGCGACACCGTCGATGAACAGGACCTTGTTGATGCCGGGCATCTGGCCCTCGCCGTCGGTCAGCTTGGCCTCGTCGGAGACGCCCATGATCGTGCCCATCGCGTCGAAGAAGCACGACAGCAGCACGGTGAAGACGAACAGGACGCCGGTCAGCACGCCGACCTTCCCGAAACCGCCGAACAGGCTGACCTCACCGATCAGGCCGAAGTCGGGGGTGGCGAGCGGGTTGCCGGGCCAGGTCGGGGTCGTCAGGCCCCAGGATTCGACGTCGGCCACCGCGTTGATGATCATGGCGAGGACGGTCATCGCGACGATCGAGACGAGGATCGCGCCCGGCACCCTGCGCACGATCAGCGCGAGGGTGAGCAGCGCGCCGAGGATGAAGACGAGGACCGGCCAGCCGGTGAGGTGACCGTTGCCGCCGAGCTGCATCGGCACGGTGGTGTGCGCGGCGTCCGGCATGCGGGAGATGAAGCCGGAGTCGACGAGGCCGATCATCATGATGAACAGGCCGATACCGATGGCGATGGCCTTGCGCAGACCGTGCGGGACGGCGTTCATCACGCGCTCGCGCAGACCCGTGGCGACCAGCAGCATGACGACGAAACCGGCCAGCACCACCATGCCCATGGCGTCCGGCCAGGACATGCGCGGGGCGAGCTGGAGCGCGACGACCGAGTTCACGCCGAGGCCGGCGGCCAGCGCGATCGGCACGTTGCCGATGACGCCCATGAGCAGCGTGGTGAACGCCGCCGTCAGGGCGGTCGCGGTGACCAGCTGGCCGTTGTCGAGCTGGTGGCCGTACATGTCCTTCGAGCTGCCCAGGATGATCGGGTTCAGCACGATGATGTAGGCCATCGCGAAGAAGGTGGCGAATCCGCCACGAATCTCCCGGGGCAGGGAGCTGCCCCGCTCGGAGATCTTGAAATAGCGGTCCAGTGCGCCGGAGCCGGGGCCGGACCCCGGCTGATCGGGCATCGGAGCCTTGGCGGGGGCCGACGTGGACATGCGGAAACCTCATCACCGGTGGGCCCTGGATCAAAGCCCTTTGGTGTTTTCTACGAACAGAAGTGGCCAGAGACAAACGGATTCAGTATGAAGATATAACGTCGGTCCCGCTATCTCCGCGCGTAGACGGGGAGGGACGGCGTGGTGCGGACGCGGCGAACGTCACACCCTCCGCTCCTCGTAAGCTGTCCGCATGGCCGCTTTCTTCTCGGGTCTCTCCGACGTCGTCAAGGGGAACCCCCAGCACGAGGCACCGGAGCCCCTGGAGGGCCCCGTGGTCGCCACCGTCGTCGGCGGCACGCTCCTCTGGTTCGCCCTCTTCCTGGTGCAGCTGCCGTTCTACGGCTGGTTCGACGACCGCGGCCGCACCTGGTGGCTGTGGACCTGCCTGGCCGGCGGCGGGCTCGGCCTCATCGGCATCTGGTACGTCCGCCGGCGCGACGCAGCCATCAAGCGCGAGCAGGCCGGACGGACCGCGCGGACGGTCCGGGCGGACCGGACGGCTCCGAGGGACCGGGCGGACCGGACCTCGGACACCGCGGACACCGCGGACACCGCGG
>NZ_LIRG01000710.1 GCF_001419695.1 Streptomyces prasinopilosus | reverse complement strand
CGGGGCGCCGTTCGCCGCCCCGGCGCGCACGGCGAAAGCCCGACGCGGGCGGCGAACGGCGCCCCGCCGGACGGCGCGGAAGACCTCCGCGCCTCCGCCCCGTCCGGGCGCGCCGGACGGGGTCACGACGAGGCGCGCTCCACCAGCTCCGTGGCCAGCACCACCTGGCGCCGGTCCAGTTCCCGGGAGGCGGCCGGGCGGCGGTCGGCGACCTCGGCGAGGAGGAGGCCGATCATCGTGCGGCCCATCTCCTGGATGGGCTGGCGCACGCTGGTCAGCGGCGGGTCCATGTGGCGGGCGATGGCGGAGTCGTCGTAACCGACCAGGGCCACGTCCTCGGGGATGCGGCGGCCCGCCTCCCGCAGCGCGTGCCGGGCGCCGGCGGCGGTCACGTCGGACGCGGCGAAGACCGCGTCCAGGTCCGGGCGGCGCTCCAGCAGTGCCGCCATCGCCCGCCGGCCGCCCTCCTCGGAGAAGTCGCCCGCCTCGATCATCAGGTCGTCCACCGGGCGGCCCGCGTCGCGCAGGGCGTCGCGGTAGCCGTCGACGCGCCGCTGCGCGCCGTACACGTCGAGGCGGCCGGTGATGTGGGCGATGCGCCGCCGGCCCCGGGCGACGAGGTGCTCGACGGCTTGCCGGGCCCCGCCGTAGTTGTCGGAGTCGACCGAGGTCAGCGCCTCCGCGGCCGACCGGGGGCCGCTGATCACCGCCGGGATCTCCAGCCGGGCGAGCATGTCGGGCAGCGGGTCGTCGGCGTGCACGGAGACCAGCAGCACACCGTCCACCCGGTGCGCGGCCAGGTAGTCGGCGAGGCGCTGCCGCTCCCGGTCACTGCCCGCGAAGATCAGCAGCAGCTGCATCTCGGTGTCGGAGAGCGCCGCCCCCACCCCGCGCAGGATGTCCGAGAAGTACGGCTCGGCGAAGAACCGGGTCTCCGGCTCGGGCACGACCAGCGCGATCGCGTCGGTGCGGTTGGCGGCCAGGGCGCGGGCGGCCGTGTTCGGGACGTAACCGAGCTCCGCGACGGCGGCCTCCACGGCGGCGCGGGTCGCGTCGCTCACCCGGGGCGAACCGTTGATCACCCGGGAGACCGTGCCCCGGCCGACACCGGCGCGCGCCGCCACCTCCTCGAGGGTGGGACGGCCACCCCCGCGGCCCCGCGCTCCGTGGCTTGCCATGTACGCCCCGCTTTCCCTCGCATGTCACGCTGGCCTGGAATCTAACAGCCCCGCACGCGACGGCGGCCGCCGACGGGAGTACCGTCCGGGGCCGGGGACGCCGCACGGCACCGTCCGGGTCTCCAGTTAACAGCCCGATAACTGAACACGGTTCTCTTCGTCCGCTCCCTTGACACCCCCGCCAGGACCCGCGACCCTTCAACACATCACCTGTGGGAGCGCTCCCACGGTACCTGACACATACACAACCCGCACGTTCCCCGCCCGAGCCGCAGCAGTAACAAACGGGCCCAACAACGCCGTTGGCCGGGGGGTCGGCACGTCAGGGCAACAGGAGGACGCAATGCGAGCACGTACCCTCCCCCTCTCCCGGCAGCGCACGAACGGGGGGAAGCTCTTCACCCGCAAGGCACTGGCCATCGCGGCCGTGGTGTCGCTGGGCACGGGGCTGCTGGCCGGCTGTGCCGACGACGGTGGAGACGACGACTCCGGATCCTCGTCCGGCGGCGAGGGCAAGACCACCATCACGCTGGGCCTGTTCGGCACCATGGGCTTCAAGGAAGCCGGTCTCTACGCCGAGTACGAGAAGCTGAACCCGGACATCAAGATCGCCGAGAACGTGATCGAGCGGAACGAGAACTACTACCCGGCTCTCGTCAACCACCTGACCACCAACAGCGGTCTGATGGACGTCCAGGCGATCGAGGTCGCCAACATCGCCGAGGTCGTCGGCACCCAGGCGGACAAGTTCACGGACATGTCCAAGGTCGAGGGCGTGGACAAGTCCGGCTGGCTGGACTGGAAGTGGGAGCAGGCCACCTCCAAGGACGGCCAGACCATAGGCCTCGGCACGGACGTCGGCCCGATGGCCATCTGCTACCGCAAGGACCTCTTCGACAAGGCCGGTCTGCCGACCGACCGCGAGGAGGTCGGCAAGCTGTGGGCCGGCGACTGGGACAAGTTCATCGAGACCGGTGAGAAGTACAAGAAGGCGGCCGGCGGCGGCACCTTCTTCATGGACTCCCCCGGTGGCCTGATCAACGCCGTCCTCAGCAGTGAGAAGGAGAAGTTCTACGACTCCTCCGGCGAGGTCATCTACAAGTCGAACCCCGCCGTCAAGGCCGCCTTCGACCTGACCGCCGAGGCCGCCGAGAAGGGCCTGGTCCAGTCGCAGACGCAGTTCCAGCCGGCCTGGGACACGACCATCGCCAACAGCAAGTTCGCCACCGTCGCCTGCCCGCCGTGGATGCTCGGCTACATCAAGGGCAAGTCGCAGCCCGACGCCGCCGGCAAGTGGGACGTCGCCGTGGCGCCCAAGTCCGGCAACTGGGGCGGTTCCTTCCTGGGCGTGCCGAAGAGCGGCAAGAACGTCGAGGAGGCCCAGAAGCTGGTGGCCTGGCTGACCGCGCCCGAGCAGCAGGCGAAGCTGTTCAAGGTGCAGGGCAGCTTCCCGAGCGCCCCGGGCGCGTACGACAGCGCGGAGGTGACCGGCGCGAAGAACGAGATGACCGGTGACAGCCCGATCGGCGAGATCTTCTCCGAGGCCGCGAAGCAGATCCCGGACCAGGTGATCGGCCCGAAGGACCAGATCATCCAGCAGGGCCTGACGGACAACGGCGTCATCCTCGTCACGAAGGGCAAGTCCGCCGAGGAGGCCTGGGAGACGGCCACCAAGACCATCGACAACAACCTGGACAAGTGACCTGAATGGCCGCCCGCCACGACACCGCCGCGCCCCCCGTCGAGGGGGGCGCGGCCCCGGGCCGTCCGCCCGGGGGCTCCGCACCCATGGACAAGGCGCAGCGACGCCGGGCCAAGCTGTCCCGCCGCTGGCAGCGGGACATGCGCTGGAGCCCGTACGCGTTCGTCTCGCCCTTCTTCCTGCTGTTCCTCGCCTTCGGCCTGTTCCCGCTGATCTACACGGGCTGGGCCTCGCTGCACCAGGTGGAGCTGACCGCCCCGACCGACATGGACTGGGTCGGGCTGAAGAACTACACCCGGATCTTCGACGACGAGTTCTTCTGGAACGCGGCCGAGAACACCCTGACCATCGGCATCATCGCAACGGTTCCGCAGTTGCTGGTGGCGATGGGCATCGCCCACATCCTCAACTACAAGCTGCGGGCCTCGACCTTCTACCGGGTCGCGATGCTCGCGCCGTACGCCACCTCGATCGCCTCCGCCTCCCTGGTGTTCGTCCTGCTCTTCGGCTACGACTACGGCATGATCAACTGGGCGCTCGGCTCCGTCGGGATCGACCCGGTCGACTGGCAGGGCGACAAGTGGCCCTCGCAGTTCGCCGTGTCGGCGATCATCATCTGGCGCTGGACCGGCTACAACGCGCTGATCTACCTGGCCGCGATGCAGGCGATCCCGCAGGACCTGTACGAGTCGGCGGCGCTGGACGGCGCCAGCCGCTGGAAGCAGTTCGTCCACGTGACGCTGCCCTCGCTGCGTCCGACGATCCTGTTCACGGTGGTGGTCTCCACCATCGGCGCCAGCCAGGTCTTCGGTGAGCCGCTGCTGTTCGACGCCAACAAGGGCGCGTCCGGCGGTGCGGAGCACCAGTTCCAGACGCTCGGCCTGTACCTGTACGAACAGGGCTGGGTGAACCAGCACCTGGGCCGTGCCTCGGCGATCGCCTGGACGATGTTCGCGATCCTGATCGTCATCGGCATCATCAACCAGCTCATCTCGCGCCGGCTGCGCGCCAGCAGTTAAGGAGTTGTGGCCGTGACGACGACTGTGACGCCCCCCGAGACCGCCCCCGCCAAGGCGCCGAAGCGCTCGCGCCTGCCGAAGTCGGCGCGGGCCGGCGGAACGCTGCACGGCGGTCCGATCGCGTACGCGATCCTGATCGTGTTCACGATCGTGTCGCTGTTCCCGCTGGTGTGGACCGCGATCGCCGCTTCCCGGGACAACCAGCGGCTGGCCCAGAACCCGCCGCCGCTCTGGTTCGGTTCCAACCTGTTCAAGAACCTGGAGATCGCCTGGAAGGACGCCAACCTCGGTGAGGCCTTCCTCAACACCACGATCGTGGCGGGCATCTCGGCGGTGACCATCGTCGTGCTGTCGACGATCGCCGGGTTCGCCTTCGCCAAGCTGCGCTTCAGGGGCCGCAACGCGCTGATGCTGATCGTGATCGGCACGATGATGGTGCCGCCGCAGCTCAGCATCATCCCGCTGTACATGATGGTCGCCAAGCTGGACTGGTCCGACCAGCTGCAGGCGGTGATCTTCCCGTCGCTGGTGAGCGCGTTCGGCGTGTTCTTCATGCGGCAGTACCTGCTGCAGGCGCTGCCGGACGAGGTCATCGAGGCCGCGAGGGTCGACGGCGCGAGCAGCTGGCGCGTGGTGTGGCACGTGGTGTTCCCGGCCGCGCGGCCGGGAACACCACGT
>NZ_LIRG01000071.1 GCF_001419695.1 Streptomyces prasinopilosus | reverse complement strand
GCTACGTTGACCATCTAGTAAGGAGTCCTGACCAAAGGAGCCGGGCCATGACACCGACCACCGGGACGCAACGCGACGCCCTCCCCGCCCTCCCGCACTGGGAGACCGCTCCCGACGACCTCGCCGCCGCCGTCCGCGAGATCAAGCCCGCGCTGCGCGCCCGCATCGAGGCCTCCGGACGCACCGTCGAGGAGGTCTTCGCCGTCGTCGAGGAGCGCGTCCGCGCCCGCCTGGCCGAGATCCGGGCGGACGAGGAGCGCGGCGAGAGCGTGTGGCCCGTCGTCGACTACGCGGACATCGCGGACGGCACCGTCACTCCCGAGCAGCTCGACAAGCTCCGCCGCCGCGGCTGCCTCGTCGTCCGCGGCCACTTCGAGCGCGAGCAGGCCCTCGCCTGGGACGCCTCGATCGTGGACTACGTGGAGCGCAACGGCTTCTTCGAGAAGTACCGGGGCCCCGGCGACGACTTCTTCGGCAGCGTCGGCTCCAAGCCGGAGATCTACCCGGTCTACTGGTCGCAGGCCCAGATGGAGGCCCGCCAGAGCGACCGGATGGCCACCGTCCAGTCCTTCCTCAACTCCCTGTGGAAGCACGAGTCCGAGGGCGTGCGGTGGTTCGACCCGGACCGCGACGCGCTCTACCCCGACCGCATCCGCCGCCGTCCCCCAGGCGCCGACTCGGGCGGCCTCGGCACCCACCTCGACCCCGGCACCCTCGACCTGTGGATGACGCGGGCCTACCAGCAGGCGTTCCGCCACCTGTTCGACGGCAGCGTCGAGGAGTACGACCCCTGGGACGCCGCCCACCGCACGGCCGGACCGCAGTACCCCGGCTCCACCATGTGCTCGGCGTTCCGCACCTTCCAGGGCTGGACCGCCCTGTCGGACATGGACCACGACCAGGGCGTCCTGCACACCGTCCCGATCCCCGAGGCCATGGCGTACCTCATGCTGCGGCCGCTGCTCCCGGACGTCCCCGACGACGACATGTGCGGCGTGACCACCAACCAGGTCTTCCCCGCGGGCGAGAAGTGGCATCCGCTCCTCATGGAGGCCCTCACCGGCATCCCCGACGTCAGGGCCGGCGACTCCGTCTGGTGGCACTGCGACATGATCCACAGCGTTGCGCCGGTCACCGGCCAGAAGGGCTGGGGCAACGTCATGTACATCCCCGCCGCCCCCTGGTGCCCCCGCAACGAGGAGTACGCGGCGAAGGTCCGCGAGGCGTTCCTGACCGGCTCCAGCCCCGGTGACTTCCCCGAGGAGCACTACGAACGCGACTGGACCGGCCGCTTCGGCGTCGACCGGCTCAACGGGACGGGCCGACGCGGCCTGGGCCTCGACGACTGACGGACCCGCCCCCGCGCACGACGGCAGGGGTCCCGCCGGGGCCGGTGATCGTGCTCGGGCGCGACCTCCGGCGCGCCTTCCTCCCGCACCTGGGCCGGCGTCAGCGCTCCAGGACCACCCGGCCGCCGATCTCGGTCCACCCGTACGGCTGGGGTGCCGTGAGGATCTGGGAGCCGGCGCCCTGGGTGATGTTGAGGGCGCGTCCCAGCCGGTCGGTGAGGAGCAGGGCGGCGGCGCCGGTCGCCTCGTCCTCGTCGATGCCCCCGGCGCAAGCACCAGCTCCACCGGAGCCGCTGTCGCCGCGCTCGTCGACACGGCCGGGGAAGGCGCGGGCGCGGACGCGGCCGGCGGACTCGTCCTCCCAGGCCCAGGCGTAGACCCACTCCCCCTTCGGCGGCACGGCCAGGGCGTCCACCTCGGCGGCGGTGGCGTACCGGCGCAGGGTGCGCGGCGGCACCCACTCCGCGCGCGCCTCGATCCAGCAGAACTCCCCGTCCTGCCGGGCGCCCACCGTCCCGGCGGCCGTGACCAGCTCGGGGACGTCGAGCAGCCAGGCCGTGCCGACGCAGGGGCGGCCGGCGAAGGGCAGGCGCAGGGTGGGGGTGTAGATGTCGATCACCCCGCGCTCGGGGTCGTCGACGAACACGGTCTCGCTGAAGCCGAGCTTCTCCGCGAACAGCTGCCGCTCGTGCGGGTCGGGCATGACGGAGCCCTCGCGGACGACGCCGAGTTCGTTGCCGTACCCGCCCCGGGGGCCGCAGAAGACGCGCACCACGTCGTAATCGCTCACGGGGGCATTCAAGCAGCCCGCACGCCGCTTCGGACCGAAGAGGTCACTCCGTGGAAGTGTGCCCGTACTCCCCGGTGAGGATGAGTACGCCTACTCATCCCCGCACCGGCTTCCCGGGCCATGGTCGAGGTCGACGCTCTCCGACCACCCCTGAGGAATCCACGATGCCGAACGGCTCCCGCCCCCGCAGTCTCCCGCACCGGCTCCTCGCGCTCGCCACGGGCAACTGGCTCGCCCGGGGGTACGCGACCGTCTTCGCCCTCTCCCTCGTGGCCGTGTTCCTCTTCCCGGGGAGCGGCTTCGTCCCGGATCTCCTGCTGCTCACGGCGCCTCTCTCCTACCTGGTCACGTTCCTGCCCCTCGAGCCGGGCGCCGAGGTCGACGGGGCGGCCGAAGTGGCGGCTCTCGGCTTCTGGGCCGCGTGGCTCGTGCTGTGCGCCTTCGTGAACGCCGCCGTACTCGGCGCCCTCCTCACCAGATCCGCGAACGCCGCCTCCCCCGGCTCCCGCGCACTCCTCCGGCACGGCCCGGGCTCCCCGGAACGAGGGGGAACGGACGAGGCGCGTCCCGCGAGCCCCCGTCCGCGCGGGGTCCGCGCTCTGCTGGCGCCCGCGGTGGACAACTGGCTCGCGCGCGGGTACCTCGCCGTGGTCGCGGTGTCGCTGGGGTTCTTCCTCGTGGCCGCGTACCTGCTGCCGGACCCCGGGTTCGCCGGGATCTGGCCGCTCATGGCCACGGCGCCGCTCGGCATCGTCGCCCTCCTGGTGGCGTTCCCCGCCGAGGGGGCCTCCTCCCTCGCCTGGCTGAGCCCGTTGCTCTTCTCCGCCGGTGCGGCCCTGTCCGGGCTGGTCAACGCCGTGCTGCTCGGCCGGCTCGCCCGCGCGCTGCGGGTACGGGGAGCGCGCCCGGCCGCCTGACGTCTCCGCGTACCGCCGCCGGGGGCTCCGGCTGCTCCGTCGATCGTGGTGAGCACCGGTTCGGGCGGGGGCGCCCGCTCGGGCGGTCCTCCGGTGGTCCGGGCGTGAGGGGTCTCCCGCGGGGCTGACGGGTGTCGGATCCCCGCGGGAGCGCCTCAGGGGCCCGTGCCGCGGCTCTCCGCGCTGTCGGCGCCCGCTCAGTAGAGGTGGCCCAGTTCCTTCAGGGCCTGCTCCTTGGCCTGCTCGAAGCTGAAGCCGAAACGGCTCATGTAGTGGGCCACCCGCATCTCGTACTGCTCCTCCCAGCTGACCGCCGTGTTGTGCACCTGCGCTCCTTGCCCCGCGGGGTCCGCCGCCGCGTAGCTCACGCCGTGCCCGCCCATGGTGTTGACCATCTGGAGGTGGGAGTCGTTCATCGCCCTGACCTCGGGGGCCGTGGGATCGAGGGGCTGCGTCTGGTTGAAGGCGTAGCCCAACGAGTTGAGCTGCGCGGCGGCGCTGACTCCGCCCGCTTCCCCCGAGGAGAACAGGGAACGCTGGTAGTCCCGGTAGGTCTGCGAGTTGAAGCCGGACGCGTCCACCGTCGTGCTCGTCCCGGTACCGACGTGCATGCGGTGGGCGTCCTTGAGCTCCTGGTAGGCGGGAGCCTGGTTCTCCAGCTGCTTCGCCGCTGCCGACTTACCGCGCGTCAGACCGCTGTCGCCCTGCAGCGGCCGGTATCCGAAGACGTGCTCGGACTGGTGGGACGCGCCGCTCACCTTGGTGTTGTACGTCGTCGACAGCCGCTGCTGCTCCTTCAGCTTGTTGCCGTGCTGGCCGACCGAGTAGGTGGGCGTCGCGTAGGAACAGCGTTCGCCGGCCTGGCAGTAGTAGTCCTGGCAGCTGGGGCTGGAGCAGATCCGCTGGACGGGTGTCGCCCCCTCGGTGGGGCGGGACCGGGCGCCGGCGGGGCGCCGGCCGGCGAAACGCTGGACGGGGGCGGGCTTGTTCATGACGCGTACGGCGTTCTGCTCGGCTTCCCGCTCGAACCGGTCGGAGGGGTCGCTGACCATGGTGCCGTCGCCCAGGTCCGTGCCCATGACCGGCCCCTCACGCTGCTGCAGCACGTGGGTCAGCTCGTGCGCGAGCATGCGCTTGCCGGCCTCCGACGCCCCGTCGTAGCGGGAGCGCTGGAAGACGATGTGCGAACCGGAGGTGTAGGCGTGCGCCTGGACCGCGGTCGCCGAGGCGTGGGCGGCGCTGTCGGTGTGGATGCGGACGTCGGAGAAGTCGGCTCCGAGGCGGGCCTCCATCTCGGCGCGTACGCCGTCGGACAGGGGTTCGCCCGGCGTGCGGAGCGTGTCGAGAACGGCCGACCGCTGTACGGCCGGGGCGGTGCCCGCCCGATGCGCACAGCCGGGTCCGTGGACGTGCTCGTCGTGTCGGCGGGACTCTTCTCGCTCCCGGAGCATCGCGCCGACCGCGGCGTTCCCGGCGCTGCGCTGGAGGGTGATGAGTTCCGCCGGGGAGAGCCGAGCGGACCGCGTGGCCGCCAACCGTGCGGCGAGACCGGCGTGCCCCTGACGGGAGGGGTGGCCCGCCCCCCGCGCTCCAGCGGCTGTCGGGGGGTCCTGCTGGGATGATCGGGTACGCATCGCGCTCTTTGTCTCCTCTGGATGCCGTGGCGTGCCGGCCGTGTGAAGTCTTCTTCGATTCTGTCCGCGGGACACCCGCCCGTAAGGGCCTTACGGGCAAACCTGCGCGCACGATCGCGCCCCTGCCGTGCGGGGTGCGGGCGATCAGTCGCCCGACGGGCCGGACAGGGCGGTGGAGGTTCCGGCGTGGAGTTCGGCGAGGACCGCGCGGTGCTCCTCCCCCGCCCGGCTGGGCCCGTCGCCCTTCTCCGCCGGTGCGGCCCGTCCGGGCCGGCCGACGCCGTGCTGCTCGGCCGGCTCGCCCGCGCGCCGCGGGTACGGGGGGCACGCCCGGCTGCTTCACCGAGCCGGTGGACGGGACGACCGCGTACCTCGATGCGGGGAGTCCGGAGGAAGGCGTTCTCCCCGTGGAGGGCACCGCGGACCGCGTGGGGTCGCGGTGGTGCTGGCCGGGTTCACGACGGCCGGCCGGTCAACGGGGAGCACGACGGGCCCGGTGTCAGTGACGTCGTCGCGGCCGGGACACTCCCGCAGGCAGGGGGGTGTTCCGGCCGGCCGGAGCGTGGTCGGGCAGTGGGTCCCGCCTTCCCGCCCGACGTGGGGGTGTTCCGGTCACTCCAGGCCTTCCCCGGTGGCCACGGTGCGTTCGGCCAGGCGTTCGTAACGCTGTCTGGCGGCCTGCGGAGTGCCGAGACCGAGGCCGAAGGCGATGTCCTGCCAGGTCATGCCGCGGCCCCGGGCCATCCGGAGGAGACCGGTCTCCAGCTCGTCCATCTCCCCGCGCACCAGCGGGACGAGGCTCAACGCGGCGGTGATGTCGGCCCGGTCCACCTCCGGTTCGCCGTCCTCGCGCTGCGCGGCCCCGCTGAGCAGGAACGACACCAGCCGGACGGCCTCGTGCGGGCCGAGGACCGCGGGGTGGACCTGCCGGCGGCGCTGCTCGTCGGTGGCCGCGTGCCGCTCGGCGATACGGAACAGGGACGCGGGGACGCGCCGCGCCCGGGTCTGCTCCGGGTGCGGGGGCGTGAAGGGGTCGGTGGTCGAGTCGGAGTCGGGTGCGGGGAGTTGTCCGGGGCTCGGGGGCATGGGACAAGACTGCGTCCTCAACGACTTCACGTCAACTCTTCGTTTTCAACAAATCGTTCAACACCGTCGTGTGCCCGGTGTCCCCTCCTCCGCGCACGGCGACGACGCGCACCGGGAGGGGCGCGCGATCCGCCGGACCGGCCCCAACCGTCCGTGTGTCCCGCCTGGTTGGCCATAATGCGCGGGTGATCAGACGCCCCGTGCCGTTGCCCGGCGAACACATACCGCCCGGCACCGCCGACTGGCGGACCCCCGACGCCCGGCGCTGGCTCGACGCCGCGCCCGCCCGGTGGGCGCGCCCCGTATGGGCGCTGCCGGTGCTGGTCGCCTCGCTGGTGTGGGACATCGCGGCGGCTCCCGTCGCCCCGTGCACGACCGCCGCCCCGTGCGGCACCGACTGGCCGGGCCTCGGGACGGTCGTCGTGCTGCTGCTGACCCTGTACTGGGTGTGGCGGCAGCCGCGGCTCGCGCTCGCGGGGCTCGCGGTCACGCTGGCGGGGCTCGCCGCGGAGGACGGCTCCGCGGCGACGCTCGGCGAACCGTCCAGGCTCGTGCTCCTCCTGGCCGCCGCGTTCACCGCCGCCGGGCTCGTCCACCGGCTGACCGTCGCCGGGCGGCAGCGGGCGCTGGCCCTGGAAGCGGCCGGGCCGGTCGTACAGCCGCTGCCCGCCGCCGCGCGGACGTTCCGCCGGGGCCGGCTCTCCTTCGTGCTGGCCGCGCTGCTGCTGGCCGTCGCCGGGTTCGGGTACTGGCAGGTCCAGCAGGTCGTCGACGCGTACGAGGAGCGGGCCGCGGCCGCCACGCACCTGTCCGGACGGGTCACGGCCCTGGAGGGGGACGAGGACGACGTCGGCGTCCTCGTGGTGGAGGCCGGTGGGCGTACCCGTCGCTTCGAGACGGCCTTCCCCGAGGACTTCCCCGTGGGCAGCCGGGTCGACGTCGTCGTGGACGGCGACTGGGCGGCGCTGGTCGCGGAACCGTACGACGCCTTCGGCTGGGAGCTGCTGGTACTGGGCGGCTCCGTCGCGGGGCTGGCGTTCCTCGTCAACGGCGCGGACGGGCGGGCGCGTTCGGAGCGGCTGCGGCGCGGGCCGCTGCCGGTGCTGAACGTGCTGGTGCGCGAGGATCACGACGACGGCCACACCTGGGTGTTCGCGGCCGACGATCCGGACGGCCTGCGGCCGATCCTGCACTTCCACTCGCTGTACGCCGCCGAGGAGGACGAGGACGGGGACGGGGAGGGGGGTGAGGACGGTCGTGAGGCGGGCGACGGCCCGGCAGGCCTCGTCGGGCTCGGCAGGGCCGCGGAGATCCTCCGGGGTGCGGGCCCCCGTCCGCCGCTGCGGGAGGCCGTGCTGTACGGCGTCCCCTACGCCGGCGCCGAGGTCGCCTTCGTCGCGCGTGGGGACGCGGACGACCCCGAGGTGTCGGTGGAGTGCAGCGTCACCGCGGTGAAGCCGGCCGTCCCGGGGCGGGGGGAACGCGGGCCGCGTCGCCGTGGGGGGCAGGGCCCGCAGCGGTCCGTCGACGAGATCGCCGCCGGTATGACGCCCGCGGCGGGCCCGCGGGTGTGGGGAGCGCACGGCTTCTCGCGCGCGGTGGGTCTGGGCCTGCTGCTGGTGCAGGGTGGGGGCATCTGGGCCGCGCTCGACGAGGGGCCGTCGTGGACCTGGCTGTGGCCGGCCCTGGGGCTGCCGTGGCTGGTGACGGCCGTGGCGACGGCGCTCACCTGGCGGATCACCGCCGACCGTGACGGGCTGTGGGTGACCGGGGCGTGGCGCGTGCGGCGGGTCCCGTGGGACGTGATCACGTCCGTGCGGCACTCCGACGACGGCATCCGCGTCGAGCGGGCCGAGGGCTCCCCCGTCGGGATCTCCCCCACCGGCTGGGCGTGGCTGGAGCGCCGCACGGGCCGCGAGCCGCGTGCGGGCCGCGCCGTCGAGGAGGTGCGGGCGCTGCTGCTGCGCCCGGAGCTGCGGCCGCTGGAGGAGGCACCGACGGGGCGGCAGGGCGTGCCGGTCGGGCCGCCGCTGGTGGCCCTGTCGGTGCTGTGGGGCGCGGCGGTGCTGCTCCTGCTGTGACCGGACCGCGGGCCGCGCGGGCCGGTACGCCGGGGCGCCGCTGTCCGGGCGGCCGCGCACGCCGTGCCGCTCCCTCCGCCCCGCCTAAGGGTCACCCTGATAAGTACCCCCGGAAGATAGGGGGTTGGGCTCCTCTGTGCGCAGGATCTGGAGGGCGTCCGTGATCACCAGGATGGGGACCGTCCGAAGCGCCACCCCCTGGAAGACGGAGTCCGCCGATGACCGCCCGTACTCGTGCCCGTACCCGTGCCCGCACCGCCGTCGCCTCCGCTCTGCTGGCCGCTCTGGTGGCCGGCCCGCTCGCCGGAGCGGCCGTCGCCGTCCAGCCCGGCGCCGGGTCGTCCGTCGCCGCGGCGTCCGCCGGGGGCGTCCCGGCCGACGGCGGACCCGACGTCGCCGCCCTGGAGAAGGCCCTCGTCGGGATCCCGGACGGGGACGTCTCGGCCGCCCTCGTCCGGGTGGGAGGCAGGGGCAGGTGGACGGGGACCGCCGGGGTGCGGGATCTGCGGACCGGGGCGCCGGCGCTGGAGCACGCGCGGTTCCGGGCCGGGTCGACGACCAAGGTGGTCACCGCGGCGCTCGTGCTGCAGCTCGTCGCGGAGGGGCGGGTGGAGCTCGACGCGCCCGTCACCCGGTACCTGCCCGGTCTGCTGCCGGACTCCTTCACCGAGCCGCCGACCGTGCGGCACCTGCTCACCTACACCAGCGGCCTGAAGCCCGGGGCGAACCTCGGCTCGACCACCGAGGAGATGTACCCGAACCGGTTCCGGACCCTCAGCCCGCGGCGGGTGGTGGCCACGGCGGTCGCGAAGGGGCCGGCGTTCACCCCCGGGGAGCGGCAGAAGTACCAGAACATCGACTACACCGTGCTCGGCCTGCTGATCGAGAAGGTCACGGACGACCGGTACGAGGACCAGGCCGACGTACGGATCTTCCGCCCGCTGGGCATGCGGCACACCGGGTTCCCCGCCGGACCGGACCCGCGGATCCACGGCCCGCACCACCGGGCCTACACGGACATCGGCGGCCGGACCACCGACGTGACGGAGTGGAACATGTCCGACCGCTGGGCGGCCGGAAACATGATCTCCACCACCGCCGACCTGGAGCGGTTCCTGGTGGCCCTGTTCCGGGGCCGGGTGGTGCCGCGGCCGCTGCTGGACCAGATGCTCGACGTCCCCGACGTCGAGGGCGACGCGTCCTACGGCATGGCGTGGGAACGCTTCGTCCTGGACGACGGGACGGAGATCTGGGGCAAGACGGGGTCCCGCCCCGGCTACCACACGGTGCTGGCCGCGACCCGTGACCTGTCCCGGACGGTGGTGTACTCGGTGAACGCCAAGAGCGCCCGGGAGGACGGCTTCCCGCTCGTCGCCCGGTTCGCCCTGCCCGCCTTCAACCGGTAGGGGTAGCCAACCGGTTCCGGGAGGGGCACGTCCGGGGAACACGTCCGCGCTCCCGCGCACGAAGGGTGCCCCTCGGCCGGGGGCACCCCTCGCGGTCACGCGGTCACCGCGTCCAGGCGGTTCACTCCGTCGCCGACCCCGGGCCGCCTTCCTCTACCTGCGCGGCTCCGCCTCCGTGTACCTCATCGGCGGCAGGGGCTCGGGCGCGACCTCGCTGATCGAGGCCGCCGGCGCGGTCGACGCCGGTGCCGGGTCCGGACTGGAGAAGGACTTCACCGCCATCACCGGCGAGGCACTCGTGAAGGCGGCGCCCGACGCGATCCTCGTCATGGCCAAGGGACTCGAGTCCGTCGGCGGCGTGGACGGGCTGGCCGAGATCCCCGGCGTGGCGCAGACCCCGGCCGGGATGGACCGGCGCATCGTCTCCGTCGAGGACGGGGTCCTCCTCAATTACGACCCCCGCACCGACCAGGTGCTCACCTCGGTCATCGAGCAGTTGTACGACACGGACGGTGCCGCGTGACGCTCCTGGAGAAGCCCGCACGACCGGAACCGGAGCAGGAGCCGGAACCGGAGTCGGCCCCCGCTCCCGCCTCCGCCCCCTCCCCTGCCAGGCACGGGCAACGGCGCACCATCGCTCGGCTGTTGGCCACCGGTCTCCTCGCCGGTCTACTGCTCCTGATCCCTGTGGCCGCCGCGACCGGCGCCTACCCCGTGCCCGTCGGTGACGTCCTCGCCTCGATCCAGCACCGACTGGGGTTCGGTGGCGGGGAGTTGGACCGGGCCGCCGAGTCGGTGCTGTGGCACGTACGGTTCCCACGGATCGTGCTCGCGCTGCTCGTCGGCGCCTCCCTGGGCTGCGCGGGCGCCCTGATGCAGGGCGTGTTCGGCAACCCGCTCGCCGAGCCGGGCGTCATCGGCGTCTCCTCCGGCGCGGCGGTGGGCGCGGTCGCGGCGATCGCGCTCGGCCTGAACTTCGCCGGCACCTGGACGGTGCCGGTGCTGGCGTTCGCCGCCGGTCTCGTCACGGTGCTGCTCGTGTACGTGATGTCCCGCTCGGGCGGCCGGACCGAAGTGGTGACGCTGATCCTCACCGGTATCGCCGTGAACGCCTTCGCGGGCGCGCTGATCGAGCTGTTCCTGTTCTTCGCCGACACGGCGGCCGTCAACCAGATCGCCTTCTGGCAGCTGGGCTCGCTGTCCCAGGCCACCCGGCCGAAGGTCCTCGCCGTCCTGCCGTGCGCGGTCCTGGGCCTGGCCGTGGCCCCGCTGTACGCGGCGGCTGACCGGCACGCCCCACCGCGGCGCGCCCCGCCCCGGCCGGTGTCCGCGCCGGGGCATGTCACGGTGTGGCCGCTGTCTCCGGTCCCCCCGCTCGCACCGCGTCCCGCCCCGGTAGGGTTCGCCTCCGGGAAGGGGAAGGTGAAGGAACCGGATGAGCAGGTATCTCGGCCTTCGAAGGCTCCGGGGGGCCCGGGGGGCCCACGGGTTCCGCACGTTCCGGGGGTTCGGCGGGAGCGGCCGGAGGGTGCTGGTCGCGGCGGCCTCGGTGACGGCCCTGTCGTTGACGGCGGGCGGCTGCGTGGTGGTGCACGGTGAGCGGGAGGTGCTCCCGGCCACCACCCGCGCCGAAGCGGCCACGGCGCTCCAGGAGTTCACGGCCGCCTACAACAAGGCCGACGCGGCGTACGACGCTTCCCTGGACGCCGAGTACACCACCGGCGCGCTCGCCGACATCGACTCGGCGCGGCTGACCGCGGGGAAGGCCAACAGCCCGGACGGCAACGCCCGGCACACTCCGCTGAAGCTGACGGACGCGCGGTTCACCATCCCCGAGAAGGCCGGCTGGCCCCGCTGGTTCCTCGCGGACGCGGCCGGCAACAAGGGGGGCGGCTCCCGCTGGCTGCTGGTGTTCACGCGCGACGGCCTGGACGAGACCTGGGAGGCCGCGTACCTGACGCTGGTCGCCCCGGACGCCCTGCCGAAGTTCGCGGTGGACGAGGACGGGTGGGCCGAGGCGGTGCCGGCGGACGCGACCGGCCTGGCCGTGCCGCCCGGCGAGTTGAGCGCGGCCTACGCGACGTACCTGAAGGAGGGCGGGGACGGCGCCGCCGCCTTCGCCGAGGGGCCGCACACCAGCGCGTGGCGGGCGCTGCGGACGAAGAAGTCGACCCGGCCGGGCCTGGCCACGCAGTACATCGACGAGCCGATGACGAACGGCGACTACGCGCCGCTGGCGCTGCGTACCGAGGACGGCGGGGCGCTGGTCTTCTTCACCACGCGCCACTTCGAGAAGCAGACCGCCGCCGCCGGGACGTCCGTGCCGGCACCGAACAAGGACGTGCTGGCGCTGACCACCGGCGAGATCCGGCAGACCCTGACGATGGAGTTCGTCTCCAACGAGGTGGCTCTGAACCCGCGCGACGGCGGCGAGGTGGAGATCCTGGGACGGATCCAGGGACTGACGGCGGCGAAGGGCGAATAGCCCGGCGACCGCCGTACGGACGGAACCGCAACCGGATGCGGCTGTGGACGCGCACCCCGGCCACGGCTACGGGCAGGAGGGGACGGACCGGATCGAAACGGCCGGACCTGAGCGACCGGCACGACGGGCCCGGCCGGACGACGGACCCCGACCGCGGTGACGGGTCCCGGCCGCGGTGACTGCCCGGCCGTGCGACGGGTCTCAGCGGCGTGAGGGCCAGGCCGCGGCGGCCGCCTGTTCGGGGTTCTGCCCGACGTGGCGGGCACAGGCGTCGGTGAGGTATTCCAGCAGGCTCAGCGGATCGGGCAGCGGATGCTCCGGGCCGCGGACCCAGTGCACCGTCCGGTTGTCGTCGCCGGGCAGCCGCGCGGGCGGCACCAGGACGTACGAGCCGCGGCAGTGCCAGCGCAGGCCGGGGTGCTCGTCCATCGTCTCGGGGTGGCAGTCCAGTTCGCACGGCCACCACTCGTCCTCGTCCTCGGGGGTGCCCCGGGTGAGGGTGAAGACCAGCATGCGGCCGTCGTCGCTCTCCGCGACGGGGCCGACCTCGACCCCGTCCTCCGCCAGGCGCTCCAACGCCTCGCGACCGGCTTCGAGGGGCACGTCGAGGACGTCGTGCGTCATGCCGGTCGCGGTGATGAAGTTGGCCTGCGGCTGGTGGCGGGCCCAGCGCTCGATCTGGGAGCGGTCGGTGGTGGACTGCGTCTGCCAGGCGAACGACACGGGGTGCCGGGCGGGCGTGGGACAGCCGACGCGGTCGCAGGAACAGCCGAATCCGGCCGGGTGGGCGGCGGGTGCGAGCGGGAGTCCCGCACCGGCGGCGGCCAGCAGCAGGGCCTCGCGGTCACCCTCGTCGACGGCGGCCGGTTCCGGGCGGCGTCCGCGCAGCCACCGGGAGAGTTTGCCCTGCCTGCCGGTCCTACCGCCGAACTCCGCGCTCATCTAGCTCCTCGCCTCGCCGTCGTGCTCCCCAGCATGCCTCATCGTCCCACCATCCTGCGCCCAGGGGGGCCGGGGCACATAATCGGCCCAGCCGGGACAAGCGGGGCCCGGACGTGACGAAGGGCGTCCGGCGGGGCGGGGGCCCGTTCGCGAAGCACCACCGCGTCTCGGCATCGTGCCTGCTCAGCGCGGGGCGAGGCCGTTGAGGGCGTAGTCGACGAGGGTGTCGGTGTACGCGTGGGTGATCGGCCCCGTGTACTGGAGCCAGCGCTGGGCGAGTGGCGAGACGAACAGTTCCAGGGCGATGCGCGGGTCGACGTCGGGACGCACCTGCCCGGCTTCCTGCGCGGAGCGCAGCCGGTCGACGTAGAGCTGGAGCTGCGGTTCCAGCAGCGTGGCGACGAACCTCCGGCCCAACTCCTCGTTGACGAGGCCCTCGGCGGCCAGCGCACGGGACGGCGCCTCGAACCTGGGGTCGCGCAGCTCGTCGACCGTGGCGCGCAGGACGAGCCTGAGGTCGGCGGCGAGGTCCCCGGTGTCGGGGATCCCCTGACTCTCCTGGCCCTCACGGCCCTCCTGCTCCTCTTGGCCCTCACGGCCCGCGCCCTCCTCGCGTTCCCGCGGGACGGCGCGGGCCGTGAGGGCCA
>NZ_LIRG01000709.1 GCF_001419695.1 Streptomyces prasinopilosus | reverse complement strand
GTCCGCCGGCCGGCGGACGCCCCCTTCCGGCGTGCTCACGGCCTCTCCGCCGTCCCCCGCCCGGGCCCGCCACCGGGCGGGGCGCGGGCCGTCACGGCCGCCGGGGCCCGTGCCCGGCGGGCGCCTCACCGGCGGTGAAAGGACATCGCGTTTCCCGCCGGTGGCGTGGAAGGATGGCGCGACCGACACATGACGAGGAGATGACCGCGTGCCTGGCACAAACCTGACTCGCGAAGAGGCGCAGCAGCGGGCGAAGCTGCTGACCGTTGACTCGTACGAGATCGACCTCGATCTCTCCGGCGCGCAGGAGGGCGGCACCTACCGGTCCGTGACCACGGTGCGCTTCGATGTCTCCACCGACGCGGACGGCGCGGAGTCGTTCATCGACCTGGTGGCCCCCACCGTGCACGAGGTGACCCTCAACGGCGACTCCCTCGACCCCGCCGAGGTCTTCGCGGACTCCCGGATCGCCCTGCCCGGTCTGCTCCCCGGCCGCAACGTGCTGCGGGTGAGCGCCGACTGCGCGTACACCAACACCGGTGAGGGCCTGCACCGGTTCGTCGACCCGGTCGACGGCCAGGCCTACCTGTACACCCAGTTCGAGGTGCCGGACGCCCGCCGCGTCTTCGCGAGCTTCGAGCAGCCCGACCTCAAGGCGACCTTCCGGTTCACCGTGAAGGCCCCGGCCGGCTGGACCGTCGTCTCCAACTCCCCCACCCCCGAGCCCCGTGACAACGTCTGGGAGTTCGAGCCGACGCCGCGGATCTCGACGTACATCACCGCGCTGATCGTCGGCCCGTACCACTCCGTGCACAGCGTGTACGAGAAGGACGGCCAGTCGGTGCCGCTCGGCATCTACTGCCGGCCCTCGCTCGCCGAGCACCTCGACGCGGACGCGATCTTCGACGTCACGCGGCAGGGCTTCGAGTGGTTCCAGGAGAAGTTCGACTACGCGTACCCCTTCGGGAAGTACGACCAGCTGTTCGTGCCGGAGTTCAACGCGGGCGCGATGGAGAACGCCGGCGCGGTGACCATCCGCGACCAGTACGTCTTCCGCTCGAAGGTGACGGACGCCGCCTACGAGGTGCGGGCCGCCACGATCCTGCACGAGCTGGCCCACATGTGGTTCGGCGACCTGGTCACCATGGAGTGGTGGAACGACCTGTGGCTGAACGAGTCGTTCGCCACCTACGCCGAGGCCGCCTGCCAGGCCGACGCGCCGGGCTCGAAGTGGCCGCACTCGTGGACCACGTTCGCGAACTCCATGAAGACCTGGGCCTACCGGCAGGACCAGCTGCCGTCCACGCACCCGATCATGGCCGACATCCGCGACCTGGACGACGTCCTGGTCAACTTCGACGGCATCACCTACGCCAAGGGCGCCTCGGTCCTCAAGCAGCTGGTGGCCTACGTCGGCAAGGACGCCTTCTTCAGCGGCGTGCAGGCGTACTTCAAGCGGCACGCGTACGGCAACACGCGCCTGTCCGACCTGCTGGGCGCCCTGGAGGAGACCTCCGGCCGCGACCTGAGCACCTGGTCGAAGAAGTGGCTGGAGACCGCCGGCATCAACGTGCTGCGCCCGGAGATCGAGACGGACGGCGCGGACGGCACGGGGACCATCACCTCCTTCGCCATCCGCCAGGAGGCGCCCGCGCTGCCCGCAGGCGCCAAGGGCGAGTCGACCCTGCGCCCGCACCGGATCGCGGTCGGCCTGTACGACCTGGACGCGGCGAGCGGCAAGCTGGTGCGCGTCGACCGGGTCGAGCTGGACGTCGACGGCGAGCTGACCTCCGTACCGGAGCTGGTCGGCAAGGCCCGCCCGGCCGTCGTCCTCCTCAACGACGACGACCTGTCGTACGCCAAGGTCCGCCTGGACGAGCGGTCGCTGGCCTTCGTCACCGAGCACCTGGGCGACTTCGAGGCGTCCCTGCCGCGCGCCCTGTGCTGGGCGTCGGCCTGGGACATGACCCGCGACGGCGAGCTGGCCACCCGCGACTACCTGTCGCTGGTGCTGTCCGGCATCGGCAAGGAGTCCGACATCGGCGTCGTGCAGTCGCTGCACCGCCAGGTGAAGCTGGCGATCGACCTGTACGCCGCCCCGGAGGCCCGCGAGACGCTGCTCAACCGCTGGACGGAGGCCACCCTGGCCCACCTGCGGGCCGCCGAGGCGGGCAGCGACCACCAGCTGGCGTGGGCGCGCGCCTTCGCCGCGACGGCGCGCACGCCGGATCAGCTGGACCTCCTGGACAGCCTGCTGGACGGCACGAAGACGGTCGAGGGCCTGGCCGTCGACACCGAGCTGCGCTGGGCGTTCGTGCAGCGGCTGGCGGCGGTGGGCCGGTACGACGAGAGCGAGATCGCGGCCGAGTACGAGCGCGACAAGACCGCCGCGGGCGAGCGCCACGCCGCCACCGCGCGCGCCGCCCGGCCGTCCGAGGAGGCCAAGGCGGAGGCGTGGGCGTCGGTCGTGGAGTCCGACAAGCTGCCGAACGCGCTCCAGGAGGCGGTCATCGCCGGCTTCGTCCAGACCGACCAGCGCGAACTGTTGGCCCCGTACACGGACCGGTACTTCGAGGCGCTGGCCGGCGTGTGGGAGTCCCGCTCGTACGAGATGGCCCAGCAGATCGCGGTCGGCCTCTACCCGGCGATCCAGGTCTCCGAGGAGACCCTGGAGAAGACGGACGCCTGGCTGGCCTCCGCCGACCCGAACGCGGCCCTGCGCCGCCTCGTCTCGGAATCCCGCGCGGGCGTGGAACGCGCCCTGCGGGCCCAGGCGGCGGACGCGGCGGCGGAGTAGCCGCGCGCCGGTACGCACGTCCCGAAGGGCGCACGGCGGCATACCGCCGAGCGCCCTTCCCGCCGCACGGAATCCGATCAGTACGTCCGCACGCGCTCCTCTCTGCGCGGTCCGTCCTGAACCCCGCCCGGGCGGGTTCGCCGGGGTGGTGCGGTGGCACTTCGGGGTGTGCGCGGTGGGCGGTGAACTGCCGGCCTCCTCCCTCGCCCGGTGTCACGAGGTGGCCGGAGCAGTCCTACCCCGGGTGTGTGCCGTGCCGGCCCGCCCTCCCCGAGGAGGGCGGGCCGCGGATCGTCCGGCGCGGAGTCGCTCCGGGGAGTCGATGTCAGCGGGCACCTTCGCCCTGCACCCCCGGCCAGGGATCAGAAGATGTCGATCCAGCGGTGGGTCACCGTGCCCTTGCCGCAACCCACGTACTTCGTACCGCGGATGCTGTTGGTCTCGGAGTAGTAGTGCTTGCCGTCGGTGCACTTGACGCCGACGCGCCAGTTGCTTCCCCCCGAGCACCAGCCGGAGGCCTGGTAGGCGCTGACCTTCGAGGTCGAGCAGGTCATGGCCTGGGCGCTCACTCCACCGGCCGAGGCGGAGGTCGCGGGAGCGAGCGCGAGCCCGCCACCGAGAGCAGCCGCTGCGGTGGCGAGGGCGAAGGTCCTGCGTATCTTCATGAGTTCCGTTCCCCTTTCGGAAGCGACGACCGGCGGACAGCCAGTTCGTCGTGTCTCTGGGCCGGAACGCTACGAGCGGGCCGCGTGCGCCGTCGTCCCACAGCGGTTGGAACTCCGGGTCACACCATGGGGGCAGAGGCCTGTCTCCTACAACCTCCGCCGTACTGCGGAAGTTGACGCTCACCGGCGGAAACGGCATTGCGCTGCGGCGATGCGGATCCGACCGCCCCGCCCCTCGTGCGGTCAGTCGTGGAGTTCGGCGCGGAGACGGCGTGAGGGCTTGAAGGCGTAGAGGTCGAGGATGCCGGGCGGGTCGGTGAGGCCGGGGCCGCCGCCGGCGACCCAGGTGGTGATGTCGGTGGTGGCGTCGGGGTCGTTGACCAGGCCGAGCCAGACGGGGCGCCCACCGGCCTCGCGGCCCTCGGCGGAGGGCTGGACGACGATGACGTTGGCGCGTTCGCAGGCGTCGAGGCAGTCGGTGACCCGTACGGTCGCGGCGTCCCCCACGGCCCGACGCAGGTCGCGCAGTTGGGCCGCGTGGTCGAGGCCGGGGATCTTGGGGGTGCCGCAGCAGCAGCCGCGGCAGACGGTGACGGTGGGGCGCGCCGCCCCCGTGACGGGGGCGGTACGGCGGGTGCGTTTGCTCACGCGGTGTCCTTGGTGTCCTTGGCGGGGTCGGTCCAGGCGGCCTCGCGCAGCAGGCGCAGGCCGTTGAGGCCGACGATGACGGTGGAGCCCTCGTGTCCGGCGACGCCGAGGGGCAGCGGCAGGGTGCCGATCAGGTCCCAGGCGACCAGGGCGGTGATGAACACCCCGGCGACGACCAGGTTCTGGACGACCAGGCGGCGGGCGGCGCGCGCGAGGTTCACGACGGCGGGGAGGGTGGCCAGCTCGTCGCGGACCACGACGGCGTCGGCGGTCTCCAGGGCGAGGTCGGAGCCGGCCTTGCCCATGGCGATCCCGCAGTGGGCGGCGGCCAGCGCGGGCGCGTCGTTGACGCCGTCACCGACGACGAGCACCTTGCGGCCCCGCGCCTCCTCCTCCCGCACGGCGGTGACCTTGTCCTGCGGCAGCAGCCCGGAGCGGACGTCCGTGATGCCGGCCTCGGCGGCCAGGTGCCGGGCGGCGCGCTCGTTGTCCCCGGTCAGCAGCACCGGGGGCCGGCCGGTCAGGCGGGTGAGTGCGGCGACGGTGACGGCGGCGTCCGGCCGCAGCCGGTCGGCGATCCCCAGTACCCCCACCGGTACGCCGTCGCGCAGCACCGCCACCGCGGTGCGCCCGGCGTCCTCCAGCTCCCGCACCGCCTTCCGACCGGCCGGGTCGGCGTCGGCGGGCAGCAGCCGGGCGGGGGAGCCGACCTGCACGGTGCGGCCGGCGACGACGGCGGTGACACCCCGGCCGGGAACGGAGGCGAAGTCGCCCGCGTCGGCGAGGACCAGACCGCCTTCGCGGGCGGCGTCCACGACGGCGCGTGCCAGCGGGTGCTCGCTGGGGTGCTCGGCCGAGGCGGCGAGGGCGAGCACCTCGTCCCCGGTCAGGGCGCTGCCGGGCAGGGGGCGGATGTCGGTGACGCGCGGGACGCCCCCGGTCAGGGTGCCGGTCTTGTCGAGCGCGACGGCGTCGACCTGCCCGAGGCGTTCCATCACGACGGCGGACTTGACGAGCACGCCGTGGCGTCCGGCGTTGGCGATCGCGGACAGCAGCGGCGGCATGGTGGAGAGCACCACCGCACAGGGCGAGGCGACGATCATGAACGTCATCGCCCGCAGCAGGGCCGACTGCAACGCGTCGCCGAAGGCGAGCGGGACGGCGAAGACGGCCAGGGTCGCGACGACCATGCCGATCGAGTAGCGCTGCTCGATCTTCTCGATGAACAGCTGTGTGGGGGCCTTGGTCCCGGAGGCCTCCTCGACCATCCGCACGATCCGGGCGATCACCGAGTCCGCCGGATCGCGCTCGACGCGCACGCGCAGGGCTCCGGTGCCGTTGACGGTGCCGGCGAACACCTCGTCCCCGGCCCGCTTCGCCACCGGCAGCGGCTCGCCGGTGATGGTGGCCTGGTCGACGTCGCTCGCTCCGTCGAGGACCCGGCCGTCACCGCCGACCCGTTCGCCGGGGCGTACCAGGATCGTGTCCCCGGCCTTCAGCCGTGCGGCGTCGACGCTCTCCTCGGTGCCGTCGGGCAGGAGCCTCGTCGCGGTGGAGGGGGCGAGGTCGAGCAGGCCGCGCACGGAGTCCGCGGTCCGGGCGGTGGCGACCGCCTCCAGGGCGCCGGAGGTGGCGAAGATGACGATCAGCAGGGCACCGTCCAGGACCTGGCCGATGGAGGCGGCGCCGAGCGCCGCGACGACCATCAGCAGGTCCACGTCGAGCATCCTGTCCTTCAGGGCCTTCAGGCCCTCCCACCCCGGCTCCCAGCCGCCGGTGACGTAGGTGGCGGCGAACAGCGTCCCCCACAGCCAGGCCGGGGCGCCCAGCAGGTACGGCGGCAGGGCGAGCAGGAACAGCACCAGCGCCGCGAGCGCCCACCGGGCCTCCGGCAGCGCCAGGACGCGCGTGCGGCGCCGCGGCGGGCCGGGACGCGGTCCGGCGGCGGCCGGCGCGGGCCGCTGGTCCAGGGCAGAGGGCATGACGGAGAACCCTTCGCGGGCGGGAGGGGAGACGACGGCCTTCACCGTACAGGAATACCTGAACAGGTTTTCATGTGTCGTCGTTAGGATGGACGCATGGGTCACGGAGCCGACGGCAGGAACGACGCCACCCCGCGCGAGCGACTGGACGCGGCGGGGGCGACCGACGTCGCCGCGACCCTCCAGGCCCTGGCCACCCCCTCACGCCTGTACATCCTGGCCCGCCTCCAGGAAGGCCCCTGCTCGGTCGGCGACCTCGCCGACTCCGTCGGCATGGAGGCCTCCGCCTGCTCCCACCAACTGCGCCTGCTGCGCAACCTGGGACTGGTCTCCGGCGAGCGCCACGGCCGCTCCATCGTCTACTCGCTGTACGACAACCACGTCGCCGAACTCCTGGAGCAGGCCCTCTTCCACGTGGAACACCTGCGACTCGGCCTGCGCGACGCCCCCGCCTCGGCCTCCGCCTCCGAGACGGCACCCGTCTCGAACCGGCGATAAGGGGGCGCGAGGGCAGGAGGCCGTCGCGGCGGCCTCCGCGAAGCACAAGGAGAGTGCCGGCGGGAACACGTCGCCGAAGGGTGGACCGAGCGACTCGACCCGGGACGGCCTTCGCGGGTACGGGGAGCAGCACTCGGCCGGCTCTTGGTCGGCCTTCGACCAGGGACCATCCCTGCGGGTGCAGGGAGCAGGTGCTGCTGTCGGTGATGGCGCAGGTGCCGGAGGGACCATCCCCGCGGATACGGGGAGCAGGACTTGCCCCTCACCCGCGCCGCGGCGGCCTGGGGACCATCCCCACGGGTGCGGGGAGCAGGAGCCACAGTCCTACCTCGCCTTCCGGTCGCGGGGGCCATCCCCGCGGGTGCGGGGAGCAGTGCGGCAGCGGCAGCATCGGCAGCGCGCTGGAGGGACCATCCCCGCGGGTGCGGGGAGCAGACCACCACGCCGTCCCCGCCCCTGCTCTCGACGGGACCATCCCCGCGGGTGCGGGGAGCAGTGCGTCGTCGTGCGCCCGAACCACCGGGCCGTGGGACCATCCCCGCGGGTGCGGGGAGCGGTGGATGCCGGGCGCGTCGGCCGAGTTGGGCACGGGACCATCCCCGCGGGTGCGGGGAGCAGTGTGCGCCCGGTATGCCGTACCTCGTGGCCTGGGGACCATCCCCGCGGGTGCGGGGAGCAGCGATGTGGTGCCCGACGCGGCCACCGCCCACAGGGACCATCCCCGCGGGTGCGGGGAGCAGTGTGCGCCGCTGATCTTCCGGAGGCTCGCGGGGGGACCATCCCCGCGGGTGCGGGGAGCAGCAGGTGCTCCCCGGGGGGTTGGTCGTGGGGCAGGGACCATCCCCGCGGGTGCGGGGAGCAGGGGTAGACGTCCATGCCCTTGGCGCCGGGCGTGGGACCATCCCCGCGGGTGCGGGGAGCAGGTGTTGCTGGTGGTCGCGCTGCTGACCATGGCGGGACCATCCCCGCGGGTGCGGGGAGCAGGTCAGCCACACGGTGAAGCCCGTGCTGGTGACGGGACCATCCCCGCGGGTGCGGGGAGCAGGACTGGCGCTACGACCCGCAGACCGGGTCCCTGGGACCATCCCCGCGGGTGCGGGGAGCAGAAGGCGTCCGACGTCACCACGACGTCGGTGAAGGGACCATCCCCGCGGGTGCGGGGAGCAGTCCAGTGGATCACCACGGCGGCCGTGCTCGTGGGGACCATCCCCGCGGGTGCGGGGAGCAGTGGGGGACGATGAAGGTGAGGACGTGTCGGGTGGGACCATCCCCGCGGGTGCGGGGAGCAGGTCGATCTCCGCGAGCCGCTGGTCGTCGAGCGGGACCATCCCCGCGGGTGCGGGGAGCAGATCGAGGCCGAGTTCGCCAGCCTGGTCGCCGAGGGACCATCCCCGCGGGTGCGGGGAGCAGTGGACTCACAGTCCACGCCTGAGTGGTTGACGGGGACCATCCCCGCGGGTGCGGGGAGCAGCCCTGCTCGCGTTCGGCGCGCTCATGCGGCAGGGGACCATCCCCGCGGGTGCGGGGAGCAGCCGGTCTGGACAGCGGCCAGCACCTTGTCCCGGGGACCATCCCCGCGGGTGCGGGGAGCAGTCCGGCGCCGACACGGCGGCCCGCGACATGCAGGGACCATCCCCGCGGGTGCGGGGCTGGTCCC
>NZ_LIRG01000708.1 GCF_001419695.1 Streptomyces prasinopilosus | reverse complement strand
GCCCGGCGCCGCGGGGGGACCGGCGGCCGTCGTCGTGGAGTCCGCCGCCGTCGGGGGAGCGTCGTCCACGGTGATGCCGAAGTCGGTGGCCAGCCCCGCGAGCCCCGAGGCGTAGCCCTGCCCCACCGCGCGGAACTTCCACTTTCCCTGCCGCCGGTACAGCTCGCCGCCGATGAACGCGGTCTCCGCCCCCGCCGTCATGTCGAACCGCGCGATCTCGGCCCCCGTACCGGTGTCGAGCAGCCTGAGCACCAGTCCCGGCACCTGGCCGAACGTCCCGCCGTCGCACGACGCGCACAGCACGACCCGTTCGACGGCCGGTTCCAGCCGGCCCAGGTCCACCTCGACCGTGTCGGTCGCGGCACCGGCGGCGCTCCGCTTCCCCAGGTGCGTCACGGCGCCGGAGGTGTGCCGCGGCTGGTTGTAGAAGACGAAGTCCCCGTCGTCCCGCACCCGCCCGCTCTCCGTGAGCAGCAGAGCCGACCCGTCGATGTCGGACGCACCGGCCCCAGCGGCCCAAGTGAGCTCGGCGCGCACCACCCGGGCGTCGACGGGAAGGTTGGACCCCTTGCTCATTGATCTCGCTGTCATGACGTCCAGTCTGCCGACCCCTCCTCCGGGAGAGGAGAGGGCGGGCCCGAACGGCCCGCCCCTGCCCCCATTCGGTCCGCTCGTGCGTTCAGTCCGTCAACGGCAGGTACACGCGGTTGCCCGCCTCGGCGAACTCCTTCGACTTCCGCAGCATCCCCTCGGCGATCTCCTCGGCCGACGCACCCTCCGCCGGGGCCTCGCCGAACCGCTCCGTGATGCTCCGGCTGATCTTCATGGAGCAGAACTTCGGCCCGCACATCGAGCAGAAGTGCGCCGTCTTCGCGGGCTCCGCCGGAAGCGTCTCGTCATGGAACTCCCGTGCCGTGTCCGGGTCGAGAGCCAGGTTGAACTGGTCCTCCCACCGGAACTCGAAGCGCGCGTCGGACAGGGCGTCGTCCCACGCCTGCGCCCCCGGGTGCCCCTTGGCGAGGTCGGCGGCATGAGCGGCGATCTTGTAGGTGATGACGCCGGTCTTGACGTCGTCGCGGTTCGGCAGGCCCAAGTGCTCCTTGGGCGTGACGTAGCAGAGCATGGCCGTGCCCCACCAGGCGATCATCGCCGCGCCGATACCGGAGGTGATGTGGTCGTACCCGGGCGCGACGTCCGTCGTCAGCGGGCCGAGCGTATAGAACGGAGCTCCGTCGCAGATCTCCTGCTGAAGGTCGATGTTCTCCTTGATCTTGTGCATCGGGACGTGCCCCGGGCCCTCGATCATGGTCTGCACGTTCAAACGCCTGGCGATCCGGTTGAGTTCCCCGAGCGTGCGCAACTCCGCGAACTGCGCCTCGTCGTTGGCGTCGGCGATCGAGCCCGGCCGGAGACCGTCACCGAGCGAGTACGTGACGTCGTACGCGGCGAGGATCTCGCAGAGTTCCTCGAAGTTCTCGTACAGGAACGACTCCTTGTGGTGCGCCAGGCACCACGCCGCCATGATCGAGCCGCCGCGCGAGACGATGCCCGTCTTGCGATGGGCGGTGAGCGGTACGTACGCCAGCCGCACGCCCGCGTGGACCGTCATGTAGTCCACGCCCTGTTCGGCCTGCTCGACGACGGTGTCCTTGTAGATCTCCCAGGTCAGCTCCTCGGCCCTGCCGTCGACCTTCTCCAGCGCCTGGTAGAGCGGCACGGTGCCGATCGGGACGGGGGAGTTGCGCAGCACCCACTCCCGGGTGGTGTGGATGTTGCGACCGGTGGACAGGTCCATGACCGTGTCGGCACCCCAGCGGGTCGCCCAGGTCATCTTCTCCACCTCCTCCTCGATGGAGGAGGTCACCGCGGAGTTGCCGATGTTGGCGTTGACCTTCACCAGGAACCGCTTGCCGATGATCATCGGTTCGGTCTCCGGATGGTTGACGTTGGCGGGCAGCACCGCGCGGCCGGCCGCGATCTCCTCACGCACGACCTCCGGCGATACGTTCTCCCGGATGGCCACGTACTCCATCTCGGGCGTGATCTCACCGCGGCGCGCGTACGCCAGCTGCGTGACCGCCCCGCCCGCGCGGCCCCGGCGCGGCTGACGGGGCCGGCCGGGGAAGACCGCGTCGAGATTGCGCAGTCCACCGCGTGGCGAGGTGTGCCTGATCCCGTCGTCCTCCGGGCGGACCGGACGGCCCGCGTACTCCTCGGTGTCACCGCGCGCGACGATCCAGTTCTCCCGCACCGGCGCCAGCCCTCTGCGCACATCGGTGTCGACCATGGGGTCGGTGTACGGACCCGACGTGTCGTACAGCGTGACCGACCGCCCGTTGGTGAGGTGCACCTGACGGACCGGCACCCGCAGGCCGGGGCGTGTGCCCTCGACGTACGCCTTGTGCCAGCCGACGGACCTCCCGGCCCCTTCCCCCGCCGACGCTTCCGTCGGATCCTGGGTGGAGGCAGGCGTGCGTGCGTCCTTGTTGGTCATGAGACCTACTCCCTACGCCGGCATTACCCGGTAACAGGTTCAGCGGTCGACGCAGCGGTTTCCGTCTGCCGACGTCCCGTGGGAAACATCACTCGGAGAAGTGGCGTTTCATGTGAAACGTCGACGGGACGGAGGTCAGCGCCCTCTCAGCCCGGTGCTCCGAGCTCCCGCGTGTACAAAAGGTGCCTCCACGCTAGCGGGAATCCTGGCGCGGTGAACAGAGGGCCCCCGTTGTTCTTGCGATGATCGGGCGGTGACCTCGACGCAACCTCCCCCGTACCCGCCGCCCGAACCATCCCGTGGCTCCGGCGCTCGCATCGGCGACGGCCGCGGCAGAGGGCCCGCAGCCGGCGCCGGCCCGGCCCACGGGGACGCTCGGGGGGACGGCCCCGGTTCCGAAGACTGGTTCGGGTACACACACGGCACCGGCGAAGCGCCGGTGCCGTGTGTGT
>NZ_LIRG01000707.1 GCF_001419695.1 Streptomyces prasinopilosus | reverse complement strand
CCAGGACCGCTCCGCCCCCCTGATGCGGGGGGTGCCCGACCCGCCCGACCAGGACCGCCGGGCCTGGGTGGCGCCCACGATCGCGACCGCGCTCCTGACGGTCCTGGGACCCGTGGCGCTGCTGGCGGCGGCGATGTCGCCCATGGCGACCGACGCCTGCGGCCCCGACGACTGCTCACGGGCCCTGACGACCGCCCTGGACGTGGTCCTCTGGGGGACGGTCCTCGGCGGCGTCCTGACCCTCTGCGCCTGGCTCACGTCCTGGCTGCTGCCGTGGCGGACCCGGTGGTCGGTCCCGCGCGCCTGGGCGGCGGCGCTCTCGCTGCTGCCCCCGCTGTTCGTCGTCCTGCTGGTGTTCAACCTGCCCGAGGGGTAGGCGGTGTGGTGGACGTCGGTCCCCCGGCGGCTGTCCGTCGGCGACCGTGGCGGGCCACCAGCCGGATCAGGAGGCACCGGCCTTCCTCGCTGCGCAGTCCGGTCCGGTGGACGCGAAGTGGATGACCGGTCGGTGACGAACCTCGGTGACGACCACGTGGAGGTCCGCTTCCGCACGGAGACGGACGAGGACGGCCGGCCGCCGACGAGTGCCGGGAGCCTGTGGGCTGTGGACCTCGGTGACGGCACGGCGCGGTCGGACAGCACGCCCCGGTTCGTCCGCAGAGGGTCGACGGCGTCGATGCGACGGCTGTACCGGCCGTGACGAGGAGTCGGAAGCGTTTCGCGGAGGATGGCGCGCTGAGTGGCGCGACCATTTGATCATGCAGAGAAAGTTACAGATTTCCCAAGTCGTATGCAGAGTTCGTTACGGCCTAAGGGTAAAAAACTCTGTGAGAATGGGTAATCTCCTCTGCATGGATCGTGCTGAGCAGTTGGCGACCCTGTCGGGTGTGGCCGCTGACCAGTGGGGGCTGGTGACCGCGGCACAGGCCAGAGACCTTGGTCTTGGCGGCGTCCAGCTCAAGCGGCTGACCGAGGCCGGCCTGCTGGAGAGCGTCGGCCGGGGCGTCTACGTGCTGCCGGCCGCCGGCCTGCCACGGTATCTGGAGATCAAGGTGGCCTGGCTGCGTCTGCAGCCCGGAGTGCCCGCATGGGATCGCCCTCCGGGCGGCCGGGACTCGGGTGTCGTCTCCCACGCCTCCGCCTGCCAGTTGCACGGCCTCGGCGACATTCCCGCCCCCGACGTGGAGATCAGTGTCCCCCGCCGCCGCACGACCACTGAGCCGTTCGTCCGGCTGCGCACTGTTCGTCTGGACGCCGCGGACATCACCGTCGTCGACGGGTTGCCGGTGACCACCGCGGCACGCACCGTCGTCGATCTCCTGCACGCCAAGGCCGACGGTGGCCACGTCGGCGGTGTGATCGCCGACGCGGAACGCCGTGACCTCGTGGACATCGACGCGCTGGCGGGCGCCGTTCAGCCGTACGCCCGCAAGTACGGCCTTTCCGCGGTGGCCACAGGCCACGAACTCATCGAGCACCTGGTGGGCCAGGCCGGACGGACCCTGCACTCCCAGGAAGTAGCCCGCGCCGGCGAAGAGGGCCTCGCCATCGGCGCGGAACTCGGCGTGCTCATGCGGTATCTCCATGCCGTGAAGCCCTTCCGGGAGGCACTGGAGGGAGAGGCGTACGTTTCCCTGTTCCGGGCCATTGCCGCGCAGCAGGCCGGGATCCGGACGGCACCCGATGGCAATGCGCCCCGGTTCTTTCCTGCACTGCGCGCACTCCAGCGGGAGACACCGTCGCCCTTCGCCGGAACGTTCGAGGACGCCATGCCCGCCTCCGGACCCGGGGAGGCGTTCCCACGGGCAGCGTCGCCCGACCGTGTTCCGCCGGCTTCGAAGACACCTGCGGTCCTCTCGCCCGAAACGCGGCGGGCGCTGTGGGGGGCGGCGGTGTCCGGCACCGCGATGGACCGGGCCGTCCGCGCGCTGCAGCAGCTGGAAGCGGCATCGCCGACCGGCGTGGAAGAGTCCGGCGAGGAAGACACGGCCACGGATGACGGAAAGTCAAAAGAGCCGGAGGACAAGCACGCTCCCGACTAGAGTCGGCGGTCCCAGGGGGTCGGGTGGGGGAGCGAACCGCACGTGGCCAAGAGCTATGCGAGTCCGTCGGCGTTCCGGGCAGCGCTGACGCAGGCCGCCAGGAACATGTCGAAGAAGACCGGCATGAGCGTCCCCGATCTCATGAAGATCTTCTACTTCAACCGCCTGGCTGCCCGCGTCTTCACCGAGGAACCCGACAGCTGGCTCATCAAGGGCGGCCAGGCCCTGCTGGTCCGCTACCGCGGAGCCGCCCGCCTCAGCCAGGACATCGACCTGCAGTGTGCGCACCCGGACCGCAGTGCCGAAGAAGCCAGGGAACTCGTCATCAAGGCAGCCTCCCTCGACCTCGGCGACTACCTGCGTTACGTCCCCGGCAAGTTCCTCGGACACAGCGACGAAGGACGCGGCGGCGCACAGTACTTCCAGGTCTTCCTCGGACCGGCCAACGTCGCCACCATCAAGGTCGACCTCGTCGTCGGCCGCACCCTGGCCGGCATCCCCGAGATCCGCACCCTGAGATCCGCTGTCGACATCGAATGGCCCGTCGACTGGCCCGACGTCCGCCTCTACCCCGTCATCGACCACATCGCGGACAAGATCTGCGCCATGTACGAGCGCCACGGCCTGAACGGCGAACACGGATCCAACCGCTACCGTGACCCGGCCGACCTCCTCCTGATCAGCCAGCAGGAGACGGTGACCGGACCAGCCGTCTGCCGAGCCCTCCAGCGCGAAGCGGATCGTCGTCGCAGCCTCGGTACCCGGATCGTCCTTCCCGCCGCATTCGAGGCCCCCGGCCCGGACTGGCACGGCGGATATCCCCAGCAAGCCGCGATCGTGCTCGGCCTGCAAGGCTGCAGCAGCTTCGCCGAAGCAACCGAGGCAGCCGAAGCCTTCCTCGACCCCATCCTCGGCGAGACAGCACACGGCACGTGGATCCCGCACCAGAGATCATGGACCTGATCCACCGGACCAGGCGATCCACCGCACTCACTCGTCGGCGGGACCCCTGCGGACCGCCCCTGGGGACCCGTGCCTGCGGCGGTACGGTCTCCCGACCGTGTTTCTCCTGGCTGATCCCACCCCTGCCGGCCGTCATGGCCCGGCTCCACCGTCGGTGCACGGATCACCGACGGTGAGGGCGGTGCGGGCCGGCGAACGCCGTCCGGCCCAAGAAGCTCCGGATCCTTCGCGGTCGGCCCTCCCGTACGGTCAGCTCTCCGTGAGGAGTTCGTCCGCGTCCACGATCCGGTACGCGTATCCCTGCTCCGCCAGGAACCGCTGGCGGTGGGCCGCGAAGTCCTGGTCGATGGTGTCGCGGGCGACGACGGAGTAGAAGTGGGCCTGGTGGCCGTCCGCCTTGGGGCGCAGTACCCGGCCCAGCCGCTGGGCCTCCTCCTGCCGGGACCCGAAGGTGCCCGACACCTGGATGGCGACCGTGGCCTCCGGCAGGTCGATCGAGAAGTTCGCGACCTTCGACACCACCAGGACGCTGATCTCGCCCTCCCGGAACGCGTCGAACAGCTTCTCCCGCTGGGCGTTCGACGTCTCGCCCTTGATCACGGGGGCGTCCAGGTGCTCGCCCAGCTCGTCCAGCTGGTCGATGTACTGCCCGATGACGAGGATCTGCTGCCCCGCGAACCGCCGGACGATCGCCTCCGTGACCTTCCGCTTGGTGGCGGTCGTCGCGCAGAAGCGGTACTTCTCCTCCGTCTCCGCGGTGGCGTACGCGATCCGCTCGGAGTCGGTGAGGTTGACCCGGACCTCGACGCAGTCGGCGGGCGCGATGTAGCCCTGCGCCTCGATCTCCTTCCACGGCGCGTCGAACCGCTTCGGCCCGATGAGGGAGAACACGTCGGACTCGCGGCCGTCCTCCCGCACCAGCGTCGCCGTCAGGCCCAGCCGCCGCCGGGCCTGGAGGTCCGCCGTGAACTTGAAGACGGGCGCGGGCAGCAGGTGCACCTCGTCGTACAGGATCAGGCCCCAGTCCCGGGAGTCGAACAGCTCGAGGTGCGGGTAGACGCCCTTGCGGCGGGTCGTCAGCACCTGGTAGGTGGCGATGGTGACGGGCCGGATCTCCTTCCGGGTCCCGCTGTACTCGCCGATCTCGTCCTCGGTCAGCGAGGTCCGCCTCACCAGCTCGTGCTTCCACTGGCGGGCCGAGACGGTGTTGGTGACGAGGATCAGCGTGGTCGACTTGGCCTGCGCCATCGAACCGGCGCCGACGAGCGTCTTGCCCGCGCCGCAGGGCAGGACCACCACCCCGGAACCGCCGTGCCAGAAGTTCTCCACCGCCTGCTTCTGGTAGGGGCGCAGCGCCCACCCGTCCTCGCGCAGTTCGATGTCGTGCGCCTCGCCGTCCACGTACCCGGCGAGGTCCTCGGCGGGCCAGCCCAGCTTCAGCAGCACCTGCTTGATCTGCCCGCGCTCCGAGGGGTGCACGGCGACCGTGTCCGGGTCGAGGCGGGCGCCGACCAGCGGGGCGATCCGCTTGGAGCGCAGCACCTCCTCCAGCACGGGCCGGTCGGTGCTGGTGAGGACGAGACCGTGCGCCGGGTGCTTGAGCAGGCTGAGCCGGCCGTAGCGGTCCATCGTCTCGGCGATGTCGACGAGCAGCGCGTGCGGCACCGGGTAGCGGCTGTACTGCACCAGCGCGTCCACGACCTGTTCGGCGTCGTGGCCGGCGGCCCGCGCGTTCCACAGGCCGAGGGGGGTCACCCGGTAGGTGTGGATGTGCTCCGGCGCCCGTTCCAGTTCGGCGAAGGGCGCGATGACACGGCGGCAGTCGTCGGCCTGCTCGTGGTCGACTTCCAGGAGAAGCGTCTTGTCGGACTGGACGATGAGCGGACCATTCACGCGCGGCTGCCTTTCTGCGGCTCTGCGGCTTTGCGGCTCTGCGGCGGACTCGGCACGGGCACTGCGCGGGCACAGCCCGGCCAAACGTCCAGTTTGCCTGATCGCCCGCCGCCCGGGGGGCCGCAGTGACAGCGGCCACAGGGGCGGGGAGCCCTCGGCGGCGGGTCCCGCGCGTTCAGGGACCCCTGTGCGCCGGCGGGCCGGGCACCCCGGTGGGTCGGGCACCCCGGCGGGCCGCGTCCGGGCGGCGGAGGCCGCTCAGTCCTCGTCGTCCGCCAGTTCCGCGACCCCGGTGATCCGGTGCAGCGGGTACGTCCGCACCGCGTCGGCCGTGTGGTCGTACGCCGTGACGAAACCGCCCTCGACGCGGACCGGGGCGATGACGCGCTGGCTGGCGGCGCCCTCCGCGTTCACGTAGCCGATCCACAGCGTCTCGCCGGTGAGGACGGCGGCCTGCATGGTGGCGAGGGTCTCGGCGACCCCGGTGCGGGGCGGCTCACCGCTCCCCGCCCCGGTGCCGTCCGCCTCTCCGGCCCTGGCCCTGCGGGGTGCGGTCGAGGCGAGGTCCCCGGCGCGCACGGCGCGGACCGCCGCCGCGAGCAGCGTGTCGTCGGGCACCGGCGGCCCCTCCGGGACCGGCTCGGGCGCCGTGCGCGGCGGAGTGCGGCGGGCGTCCGCGCGGGTGATCAGGACGTCGCCCTCCGCGGACTCGGCGGCCGGCGCGAACCCCATCCGGCGCAGTCCCTCCAGCAGGCCGGCCGGGTCGGCCTGCGCGGCCAGCACGGTCGGCGCGAGCCGGCGCAGGCCCAGTTCCGCGGCCCGCCTGTCGGCGAGGATCTCGTTCAGCATCGCGTCGTCGTCGCAGCGCACGTACGCGGAGGCCGCGCCCACCCGCAGGTGCCCGTGCCTGCGGGCCACGTCGTCGATCAGGTACGTGAGCGGCTGCGGCACCGGGGTGCGGGAGTGCGCGGCGAGGAAGGCGTGCAGGTCGGCGGCGGCCCGGCCGGCGTCCAGAGCACGGCGCACCGAGCCCGGCGTGAACCGGTAGACGGTCGCCCCGCCCTTCGACTCCACGTCCGCCAGCACCCCCAGCGTGTCCGCGAGCGGCCGCCGGAGCGGGCCGGGCGCGACCGCCGTCAGGTCGGCCTGGAGCAGGACGTGGTCCAGCGGCTCGGGCAGCTGCGGGGCGAGCAGCCGGGCGGCCGCGGCGGACGCGGCGGCCCGCTCGGCGGGCGTGAGGGCGGCGAGGACGGGAGGGTGCGGGGCGGCCGCCCGGTGGTGGACGGGGAGCCGGTCGCCCGGCCCGGAGGGGTCCGGCGCCCGGTCCGCCCGCCCGGCCCGCGCCTTCGGTGCGGGCGCGGGCACCGGTGCGGGCGCGGGCGTCCCGAGCAGGGCCCGCCCGTGCGCGGACAGCGCGCCGCGGCCGGTGACGCCCAGCATCTCGGCCTCGGTCAGCGTCCACCGGGCCAGCCGCGAGCGCAGATCGTCGCCCACGCCCGGCCCCGCGCTCCCGCCCGGACCCGTGGCACCGGAACCGGCGCTCCCGTCCGCCGCGCGCAGCGGACGCTCCCACCGCAGCCGCTCCACCACCGACCCGGCGTCCGGCGCCGACCCCTCCGGCAGCTCCGCGAGCAGCGTCAGCACCCGGCGCCGCACCTCGGGCGCCGCCGACCGGTCGAGTCCCGGCCCCAGGGCCGACAGGGTGTGGTCCTTCGCGTCCCGCCCGCCGACCAGTCCCGGCGTCCGGGTCGCCGTCAGCCACGCCGCGGCCAGCACCGTCCAGCGCTCGGCGGCGGGCCGCTCCCGCCAGGCGTCGTACGCCGGGGTCGCCGCGTACCGCTCGTCCGCCTCGCCGTCGGAGGCCAGCAGGCCGGCCACGTAAGCCAGTTCGACCCAGAACGCGGCGACCTGCTCGGGCACGTCCAGGGCGGCGGCGGTCCGCTTCAGGTCCCGCACGCTCAGCCCGCCGGACCGCAGCACCGCCGGGCCGCCCTCGTCCCAGTCCTTCAGCAGTTCCTCGACGGTCGCCAGCGCCGTGTACGCCTGTCCGGCCGCCGTCGCGTCCACCGTCCGGGGCGGGTGCGTGGCCGCCGCCCCGACCTGCGGCGGCACCGGTTCCACCGTCCGGTGCGCCCGCCCGCCCCGCAGGTGCAGCGCCACCTCCCGCGGCAGGACGACCGTCCCGGGCGCGGTCGGCAGCAGCAGGCCCCGGTCCAGCAGCCGGCGCAGCCGGGCCGCCGGCTCGGCGGTGACCTGCCCGTAGGGCGGTCCCCAGACCAGCCGCTCCAGCACCTCCAGCGACTCGAACGGCACCTCGGCCAGCAGTGCCGCCATCCGCTCCCGGTCCGTGAACAGCCCGGTCAGCGCCGTCACGGCGGAGACCGCGTCGTGCGTGGAGGGCAGCCCGACCGCCGTGACGATCTCCTGGATCCGCCCCGGGGACATCCCGGCCGTCGCCTCCCGCACGGTCGGGCCGAGGCCCGTCGGCGACGGGTGCTGCGGGGAGGGGGAGAGCAGCTCACGGGCCGTGCGGACCAGCCGCAGCCGGTCGTCGCCGCCCCACACCAGGGCCTGCCCGCGCAGCGTCCGCACGGCGCCCGGCAGCGCGGCGGCCACCGCCGGGTCGCCCCCGTCGCCCGCCATCAGCCCGAGCAGCTCGCCGTACGGCGCCGGATCCGCCGCCACGGCCAGCGCCTGCGCGGTCTGCAGGGTGAACCGGTCCAGCCGGTCCAGGGCGCGGACGACCGAGGCGCGGGTGCCGGCCCGACCTCGTCACGCCCGTGCCCACCGACCTGACCCAGCTGGCCACCCGGGCCGGC
>NZ_LIRG01000706.1 GCF_001419695.1 Streptomyces prasinopilosus | reverse complement strand
CCAGGGCGTGGCCGCCGGGGCGGGCGAGCAGTTCGGCGATGCGTGCCCGGGCCGTGTCGAAGGCCCTGTCGTACGCCACTCCCCCGGCGGCCACGCCCTGGCGGGCCACCCACTCCTCGTCCGGCACGGGCCGGTGGCCGGCGTCGAGCTGGTCCCAGGAGGCGAGGCAGCCGGAGCCGACGAAGTGGTGGTTGCCGAGCGCCTCGCGCACGCCGAGGTCGGTGAGGACCGCGGTGGGGATGCGGCGGTGCAGGGCCTCCAGGGCGGCCGTGGAACTCACCGTGACCAGCAGGTCGGTGCGGTCCAGGACCTCGCCCATGTGCCCGTACACCAGGCGGAGGTTGGCCGGCGGGTCGAGGCGCTGGATTAGTTTCTGGTAGGGCAGTTCCTCGATGTGCGTGGTGTGCTCGCCCGGCTTGGAGCGCAGTTTGAGCAGGACCTCGCGCTCGGGGTGCCGGCGGGCGTGCCCGACCAGCCGGTTCAGCAGGTAGGTGCGGTCCCGGCGGTTCTCCGGCACGGAGGGCTGGGCGGCGAAGACGACCGTGTGGGGCCTGCCGCCCGGTTCCGCGGACGGGCCGGGCCCGCCGTCGTAGGCGGCCCCGCCGAGGAACGGCAGCGCGACCTCCGTCACCGAGCCGGCGTCGGCGCCCACGCCTTCGTACACGGCGCGGAAACGGTCCGCGTCCTGACGGGAGTTGGCGAGGACGAGGTCGGCCCCGTGGCGCAGCAGCAGGCCGTCGGCGAGCTTCTCGTAGACGACACCCACGTATCCGGTGACGACGACGGGCCGCTTCCGCCGGCCGGTCCCGCCGTCCTCCCAGACCCGCCCGAGGCCGTGCAGCACCGCCTGCACCCCGCCGCCGACCAGCGCGAGGACCAGGACGTCGTACGGCTCCTCGCGCACGGCGTGCAGGAACTGGACCGCGGTCACCTCGTGGAGGGCGTCCGCCCGGACGCCGACCTCGTCGAGCTGACGGGCGGTGGGAGTCGCACGGCCCCGCAGGAGATAACCGTCCAGACGGATGTCCGAATTCTCCGGGGCCATGCGGTTCGCGGTGAGCGCGCCCCATTTCCACCGGGTGTCGGAATCCGCGAGAACGGCGACTCGCAGGGACTTCGTTGCACTTACTGGCACGAGGAAGACGCTAGAAAGCAATTCCCAGGAACGGCCCAACCCGAATCCAACAAATGGTTAACAGCAGATCGCCGAATGGGGATTCCGGCCGCCCGCCGTCCGGAAGAATGTTCGCTTCACCGCTTCGCCACGCGTCGTTCACTCCGCATCAAGGTCCAGGTAAAGACGAATGGCGGGCCGCCCCCTAACGTCGACGACGTGCTCAAGCTCTCCGTCATCGTGCCGTTCTACAACGTGCGCCGATACGTCCCCGATGCCCTGCGAAGTCTGCGCGCCAATGCGCGGGACGACTTCGAATTCATTCTCGTCGACGACTGCTCGACCGACGGGACCGCGGACCTCCTCGCGCGTGCCGAACACGAACTGCCGGGGGCGGTGCTGGTCCGCCACGAGAGGAACGGCGGCCTGGCGACCGCCCGCAACACCGGCATCGACCGGGCCCGCGGCGAGTACCTGACCTTCCTCGACGGCGACGACTGGCTGGCGCCCGGCTACTACGCGGAACTGGTGGCCGCGATCGAGGGGCTGGACTGCGACTTCGTCCGCACCGACCACGTGCAGTGCACCGCGCGGGCCCGTGCCGTCCACCGCGTCCCGCACGGCCGGCGCAACGTCGTACTGGACCCGCGCGACGCGATCCTCCCCGCCCACCGGACCACCTCCGTCGACTACGCCTACGCCTGGGCGGGCGTCTACCACCGCAGGCTCGTCGAGCGCGGCGTGCTGCACTTCACCGACGGGCTGCGCACCGCCGAGGACCGGCCCTGGATCTGGAAGCTGCACCGGGAGGCGGAGTCCTTCGCGGTGACCGGTCTGCTCGGCGTCTTCTACCGGCGCGGGGTCTCCTCGTCGCTCACCCAGATCGGGGACGTCCGGCAGCTCGACTTCATCCGCGCGTTCGACCAGGTGATCGAGGAGACCGCGCGGGACGCCGATGCGGCGGCCCTGCTGCCGAAGGCCGTGCGCACGTACTGCGCCATCATCTCCCACCACCTGGGGACCGCCGAACGGTTCGAACCCCCCGTGGCGCGACGGCTGAGGGCGATGAGCACCGCCGCACTGCGGCGCATGCCGCAGGACGTCCTCGACGAGGCGCTCGGCTCGATGGACGCCGAGCGGGCCGGCCGGCTGCGCCGGCTGCGCCGCCGCCCCGTGACGGCCGCGGGGGTGGCCGCGTGACCACGCAGATCTTCATGGCGTCGACCCTGTACGGCACGGCCACGCTCGCCGCCGCCCTGGACTCCGGCTGCTTCGCGCCGGCCGGCCGGCGGATCCTGCTGGTCTCCAACAACGCGGCGACGCCCGAGACGACGCCCGCCGTCGACGCGATGCCCGGGTTCGAGCGGCTGCGGTCCCGGTTCGACGACGTGGTGTCGTGGAACGAGGCCGTCTTCCCGTTCCACCCCGGCGGCTGGGCGCCGCGCGTGGAGGACGTGCCGATGTGGGAGCGCTACCTGCGGCTGCTCTGGAACCTGGGCGACGACGACGTGGCGCTCGCCGTGGAGTCCCTCCAGGTCCACCCGGCCCTCGGGGTGGCGCAGATCTTCACCGACGCGCCCCTCACGGTCTACGCGGACGGCCTGATGAGCTACGGCCCCACCCGCAACAAGCTCGACCCGCTGGTCGGCACCCGGGTGGAGCGGCTGCTCCACCTCGACCTGGTGCCGGGGCTCGAACCGCTGCTGCTCACCGAGTTCGGGGTGGTGCCGGAGGTGGTGGCGACCCCGGCGTTCACCGGGGTGCTGGCCGAACTGGCCGGCACCGGCGGCGGCCTGCCGGAGGTGACGGAGCCCGCGCTGCTGCTGGGCCAGTACCTGTCCGCGCTGGACATCCTCTCCGCCGAGGAGGAGGAGGACCTCCACGTGCGGATGCTGAGGGGCGCGGTGGGGCTGGGGCACGGCCGCGTGGTGTTCAAGCCGCACCCCACGGCCCCGGCGCGTTTCACCCGCACCCTGGAGGAGGAGGCCGAGCGGCTCGGCGTCGACCTCACGGTGGTGGACACCCCGGTGCTGGCCGAGGTGCTGTACCAGCGGATGCGTCCGGCCCTGGTCGTCGGCTGCTTCTCCACCGCCCTGCTGACCGCGTCCGCCCTGTACGGACTGCCGGTCGCCCGGGTCGGCACCGAGATCCTGCTGGACCGGCTGACGCCGTTCGAGAACAGCAACCGCGTCCCGGTCACCATCGTCGACGCGCTGCTGCCGGACCCGTCGGACGGGGCGGCGGTCGCCGGGGGGCGCGGGCGCATGGACACCGAAGCGCTCGGCGACCTCGTACGGGCCGTCGGGTTCGCGATGCAGCCGAGGATCCTGCCGGACCTGCGGCCCGGGGCCGAGCGCTACCTGGCGACGCGGCTGGACGACGGCACCCGGCGCTACTTCAAGAAGAAGCGGCTGACGTCCCTCGGGCTGCCCGGCGGAGTGCCGTCCCAGCTGGGGTTCCTGCCGCGCAACGCCACGGTCCGGAAGGTCGCGCGCAGGGCGCGCAGGCTGCGCCGGGCGGTGGCCCGCCGCTGAGCACACGGGCCCCCGCCCGG
>NZ_LIRG01000705.1 GCF_001419695.1 Streptomyces prasinopilosus | reverse complement strand
CACCCCCGCGGTCCGCCGACTCCGCCAGGCCCCCACCGGATGCACTCCCGCCCTCCGTGCTCACCGCCACGTGATCCGCGCATCAGCATCGAATGCCATACCGCGCTATGGTTGATGTATGGCTACCAAGAAGGTGACTATCACTCTCGACGAATCTCTGGTCGAAGCCCTGGCCGGAGCCGCCGAGGAAGAAGGCATCCCGCTCTCCCGCCTCGTCGCCGGAGCAGCCGAACGCGAGCTGCGCCTGCGGGCCGGCCGGGCCGTCATCCAGGAGTGGCAGGCAGAACACGGCGCCTTCACCCCCGAAGAGCTCGCCGCCGCCCGCGCGGACCTCGCCGCCGCCGACGCCGAGTACCTCAGCGGCCCGGGAGCCTCGGCCGCGTGAACATCCCCTACCTGTACGACGCCGGGGCGCTCATCGCCATCGACAACGACGACCGGCGCATGTGGGCCCGCCACAGCCTGGCCCTCGACGACGGCCGGGACATCCACGTCCCGTCCGTCGTCGTCAGCCAGGCATGGCGGGACTCCCGCCGCCAGGTCAGACTCGGCAGGTTCCTCGCCGGGTGCCACGTCGTACCCGTCGGCATCGAAACCGCCAAAGCCGCAGGCATCCTCTGCGGCAAGGCCGGCACCTCCGACATCGTCGACGCCACCGTCGTGACCATGGCAGCCAGCCTCGGCGCCATCATCTGGACCTCGGACCCGAACGACATCCGCACCCTCATCGACACCCAGAACATCAAACCCGCCCCTGTCATCCGCACCGTCTAGTAGTCCAGCCGCAGGACCTGAGATCGTTCGACTCTGGCTCACATCCGGTGGTGACGCACGGCGACGATAGTCACGCGCAGCGATGCGCCCATTCGACTCATCGTTCAGGGCTTCGCGACTCCGGACGTGTCGGTGGAGAGGCAGCTGGCCCGGGTAGACATCCACCGGCTCGACCAGCACTCTCGGTCGCCACCGAATGTAGGCCAGAGCCAGTTCGATTGACAGCCCCGACCTGATCGCCCTCCTGCGCAGCAACGACTCCACCGTCCGGGAATGGGCGGCAATTGCCCTGGCGAGCCTGGAGATCGAAGGCGCGGTCGAGCCGCCTACCGTGCCTGCCTGGAACGGGCGACACCGCCGGACTGGAGCGAGCCCGCCCAACATCCCCTGGGCCCTGACCGAACTGGGCGCACGCAGCCCTGTCGTCCTTCCGCTCACAGCACGCCTACGAGCGCACCGCTGCAGATGACGTCCCCGGCTGCCCTCGGCCCACTTCACCGAGATCATCAACGACCTCGCCGACCACGCCCAGGTGATCCTCTACTCCCAGTTCTGGCAGGTGGAAGCCAGCCGCACGTACGGCATCTCCGGCACCGGCCTCGACTGGGAACTCGACTGGACCGCGCCCTGGGAGCACCTGGTCGAAGAGTCCCGCAGATGGTCCCTGCTGGAAGCCTCCGAAGCCCCCGCCGGCGACAACGTCTTCGTCGCCCCGCCTGGATCGACCGTACCGACCTGTACCCGGAGAGGTGGCCGATGCCGTTCCGGCACCTGCGGAGACCAGCTGCGGCTACGTAATCGAGCACTGCAACTTCGTGAAGGACGCGACCCCGCCCATGGCCCCGTCACTCTCGAACACTTTGTTCCGATCATGGTCAATCCCGGTCACTCTGAGGAACGGACGGGGAACAGCGAAGAACGAAAGAGGCAACGGGCAACACCGCCGAACCCCGGTTCTTCAGGCAAGGGTCGTGCCAGACTCAGTTTTGGACGCGAGGCGAAACGACGCCTTTACAGCAGGTGTTCACCGTCGAGTTTCGCGTCGACCGATGATCGTCTGATGACGGCTCCCGTGAGGGCGAACGGCTCTCGCGGTCACTGTTCAAAGGGAGGCTGATAATGAACACGAATTTACGTTTCGGCCCGGAACTTCGCCGTTTACGAGTGGAAGCGGGGCTGACTCTTACCGAGTTCTCCGTGGCGCTCAACTACGACAAGGGACACCTCAGCAAGGTCGAACGCGGAGAGCGTTCCCCGTCCCCCGAACTGGCCCGGCGGTGTGACGCCTTCCTCGGCGCGGACGGCGAGCTGCAGCGCCTGGCCACCCGCCCTGAAGCGGCCTCGGACTCGGACTTCGCCGAATTCCCCGCCGATCCGAGCCCTTGGCTCGTCGGGCGTCGGGCAGTCCTCTCGGCGGGTACAGGAGTGCTGATCGATCTTGGCCTGAAACTCGGCGGTCAAGCGTTGTCCTCCGCCGACGGCCCCCTCCTGGGCTCCTACCGCATGCAGTTCGACCAGCTGCGGAAGCTCGGTCAGTCCACCGCCCCCAAGATCCTGCTGCCCCTGCTGGAGACGCAGACTCGCATGGTCGCCGGGCTCGCCTCCGATGCCAGGTCCGCCTCCCGGGCCTCCGCGCTCCTGCTCGCCTCACGGTTCGCGGAGTTCACTGGCTGGATGGCCCAGGAGGCCGGGGACAGCGACGCGGCACTCGGCTGGACGGGCGAGGCCGCCGAACTGGCGCGCGCCGGAGGTGACCCGTACCTCGGTTCCTACGCACTGGTGCGGCGCGCCCTGGTCACGATGTACGGCGGGGACGCCGCTGGCACCATCGCCCTGGCCCGCCGAGCCCAGGGCACCGAACTCCCACCGCGCATCAGAGGGCTCGCTGCCCAACGAGAGGCCCAAGGGCACGCGCTCGTCGGCAACGAAGTCGACTGCCTCCGCAGCCTCGACAGGGCGCGGGAACTGCTCTCCGACGACGACGCCCTCAACGGCGCCGACCCCGTGATCGGAACCTCACACGTGAGCGATCCGGCGGCGATGTCGACCGGCTGGTGTCTGCACGACCTCGGGCGCCCCAAGGCCGCTGCCGAGGTGCTCGACCGGGAGTACCGCCGCCTCCCGCCGCACGCGCTGCGTACCCGCGCCCGGTACGGCTTCCGCAGGTCCCTGGCACATGCCGCCTCCGGGGAGGTAGAGCACGCGTGCGCGATTGCCGGGGAGTTCCTGGGAGTGATGCCGGCCGTGCCCTCGGCGACGGTGAACAGCGACGTCCGACGCCTGGCGCGGGAACTGTCCCGGTTCCGGAGCAGCCGCACCGTACGTGATCTGCAGCCCGCGCTGGCACGCGTACTCACCCCCGTGCACAGCTGACAGCCGCTCCACGACCGACACGGACTCGAGCCCCCGGCTCGCCCCACTACCCGCCCCC
>NZ_LIRG01000704.1 GCF_001419695.1 Streptomyces prasinopilosus | reverse complement strand
CTCGAACAGCGCGGCGGCCGTACCGGCCCGCATCAGCAGGGACGGGTCGACGGTGCGGCCGCCGCGCTGTTCGAGCACGGTGGTCAGTTCGGCGATGACCAGGGAGTCCAGCCCCAGCGTCCGGATCGCGCGGTCCCCCGGGTCCTCCCCCAGCACGTGGACGAAGGCGTCCCGCACGTGGCCGCGCATCACGGCGTGGTCCGGCCCGCCGGCCGCCGGTGCGGGGGTCGCGCCCCGCGTCCGGGCACCCGCCGGGTGCGTCCCGGGCCGTGCCGCGTCCCGCACGGGCACCGCGCGCGTCATGAGCGGCGACGGCCCGGTGGTGCCGGCCTCCGCGGGGAGGCCGGCGGGCGGGGCGGCGGAGTCCGCCGGCGCGTACGGGACGGAGAGGCCCGCCGGCACGGACGGAACGGCGGAACCGTTGCGCGCGGGGGTGGGAGCGGCGCCGGGGAAGACGACCGCGCCGCCCGACCGCAGGTGGTCGAGGAACGCGTCGGCCGCCTCGTCGGCGCCGAGGGAGTGCGCCGCGGAGTAGGAGGCGTCCGCCTCCATGCCGGTGCCCGTCCAGTTGGGCCACGCGTGGGCGGTGACCGTGGTGGCGGTGCCGTTCTCCCGTTCGGCCAGGGCGAGCTGGTAGGCGTTGGCCAGGCTGTAGTCGACCAGCCCGCGCCCGGCCCGGGCCATGCTGCCCGCGATCGAGGAGACCAGGACCGCGAAGTCGGCGCCCCGCTCCCGCGCCAGGCGTACGGCGTTCAGCGAGCCGGTGATCTTCGGGTCGGTCACCTTCACCGCGTCGCTCCAGGGCCGGCGGTGCATCGCGCCGAAGGGGTTGACCCGGCCGGAGCAGTGCACGACACCGCGCAGGCGGCCCCAGCGCGCCCCGAACCGCCGCGCCGCGTCGGCCAGCGCCGACGCGTCCCGGACGTCACAGGACAGGTACGCCACCTCGGCCCGCCGCGACAGGTCCCGCAGCTCCGCGGAACGGTCCGCGTCGAGCGCGGACCGCCCGACCACGCCGACGCGGAGCGCTCCCCGGTCGACGAGCCGCCGGATCAGCAGCCGGCCGACCGCGCCGAGGCCTCCGGTCACCAGGTAGTACCCGTCGCCGTGCAGGTCGTACGGCGGACCGGGCGGGGCGGCGACCGCCCGCGGCGCGTACCTGACGCCCCGGCGGTAGGCCGCGAGGACGCCAAAGGGCGGTTCCGTGCCCGGGCCGGTGCCGGAGCCGTGCGGCAGGGCCGCGTACTCGGCGGCGATCTGCCGGGCCCGGACCTCGACCGGGTCGGCCGGGTCCAGGTCGACGACGGCGGAGTGCTTGCGGCTCTCCGCGCAGGCGGCCCGTACGGCCATGGCGGTGGCGGCGGTCTCCGGGCGCACCCGCGCGCGTTCCGCCCCGTGCACGGCCACTCCGTGGTGCCCGACCCTGAGCAGGGTCCCGTGTGCGGGCAACCGCTTCACCAGGTCCGCCAGTTCGGTCCAGAACGCGCTCAGGTCGGGCGGTTCGGCGGCCGGCCCGCCCGGAGCGTCCACCACGATGACGGTGTCCGCGTCCGCCGCCGTCCCCACGACGACCGCGCCCCGGTCGCGCAGGGCGGCCGTGAGGGCCTCCCGGAGGGCGGGGTCGGGGGTGACCGGACACACCGTGGCGCGTCCCGGCGCGGGCGCGGGAGACGGTGCCGCGGCGGTGTCCCACACGATCCGGAGCGCCTCGGGACGGCGGTCCGTGCCCGCGGCGGGGGCCGTCGCCGGCGCCGTGGGAGCGGGGGGAGCCGCCGGAGCCGCCGCCCGGTGGGTGTGCCAGTGCTTCTGCGCGGCGAACGGGTACGTCGGCAGGTCCGTGGCCCGTGCTCCGGGCGGGGAGAGGGCCGCCCAGTCGACGTGCGCGTGTCCGGCGCGTACCAGGGCGACGACGTCGGCGACGTCGGCGGGGCCGTGCGGCGCACCGGCCGGCGCGGCGTCCTCCGGGGCCCGCTCGGCCGGGTGCCCGCCGTCGGCGCGGGCGATCGGCACGCGGCCGGCGGCGACGGCACGCAGCGCGGTCGCGAGTTCGGCGGCGTCGCGTCCGGCGACGGCGGTCTGGAACTCCAGGGGCGAGCGGCCGACGTTGGCCGTGTGGCAGAGGTCGGCGGTCTCCCAGTCGTCGCGCGCCGCGTCGAAGCGGTCCGCGTAGGCGGCGGCGAGGGCGCGCACGGCGG
>NZ_LIRG01000703.1 GCF_001419695.1 Streptomyces prasinopilosus | reverse complement strand
CCGGCCCGGGACCCGGGCCGGACCGGAGCCGGGAAGGGGACGGCACGATGACCACGCCGCTGCACCAGCTGAAGGCCGACTTCTTCAAGACCCTGGGGCACCCCGCCCGCATCCGGGTCCTGGAACTCCTCAGCGAGCGCGAGCACGCGGTCGCGGAGATGCTGCCCCAGGTGGGCATCGAACCGGCGCACCTCTCCCAGCAGCTGGCGGTGCTGCGGCGGGCGAACCTCGTGGTCGCCCGCAAGGAGGGCTCGACCGTCCACTACTCGCTGACCAGCCCCCACGTGGCGGAACTGCTCCGGGTGGCACGCACCATCCTGTCCGGTGTCCTCGCGGGCCAGGCCGAACTGCTCGCCGGCCTCAGGGACGAGACGAGCCCCCTGCCCTGACGGGCGGCCGCGTTCCGCGCGGCCGTCCCGGGTCAGCCCGCCGGGGCCGTCCCCCCGCGCCGGCAGTGCAGGAAGAGCTGGGGCTCCGGCGCGGCGTCGGGATGGGCCGGGGTGAACAGCACGCTCCTCTCGGACAGCACCGTCAGCCCCGCGTCCCGCACCAGGCCGATCACGTCCTGGGCGGGGAAGCTGGTGACCCGCACGCTCTGGCCCATGAAGACGCCGTCGAAGTCCTCCACGTCCAGGGGCACGGTCGCCAGGGCGAACAGACCCCCGGGCCGCAGCGCCCGGACCAGTCGGCGCAGCAGGCCGGACTGCTCCGCACGGGACATCTGGAGCAGCGCGAAGTACAGGCAGACGGCGTCGAACGAGCCGTCCTCGAACGGCACGGAACGGACGTCGCCGCAGCGGAACTCGGCGTCGGGCACCTGCCGGGACGCGATCTCCACCATCACGGGTGACACGTCGACCCCCAGCACCCGGTGGCCCGCCGCGGCCAGCGCGGCGGCCGTGGGCCGGCCCGTCCCGCTGCCCACGTCCAGCACCCGGGCGGCGGGCGGAAGCCGCTCCAGCAGCCACGCCAGGGAGGCCCGGTGCGCCTCGGAGGAGGCGAACGCCGCCTCGTAGTCGCCGCCCAGCGCGTCGAACACCGCTGCCGCGGGCGACCCGTGATTCCCGTCGACCAAGACGCACCCCGTCTCCGCGTACCGATGCCGCGCATCGTGCCACTCCCGGCGGACCCCCACAACCGTGCGCCGCTCCCCCGGCGCGTCGGTCCGGCTTGCGGGGGCGCCGGCCGGCACGGCAGGGTCGGAGGGTGCCGACTCTGCTGATCGTCCATCACACGCCCTCGCCCCACTGCCAGACGATGTTCGAAGCGGTCCTCTCCGGTGCCACCGCCCCGGAGATCGAGGACGTCCGTGTGGTGCGGCGGGCGGCCCTGTCCGCCACCGCGGGCGACGTCCTGGAAGCCGACGGCTTTCTCCTCGGCACCCCGGCGAACCTCGGCTACATGTCCGGGGCGCTCAAGCACTTCTTCGACCAGGTCTACTACCCGTGCCTGGACAGCACCCGGGGCCGGCCCTTCGGCTACTACGTGCACGGCGGCAGCGACGTCACCGGGGCGGTGCGGGGGATCGAGTCCGTCACGAAGGGCCTCGGCTGGCGGCGCGCCGCCGACGCCGTGACCGTCACGGGTGAACCCGGCAAGGACGCCGTCGAGCGGTGCTGGGAACTGGGGGCCACCCTCGCCGCCGGCCTGATGGACTGACGTCCGGGCCGCACCGGACCGTCGTCCCGGACGCGGAGCGGCAGTGCGGGAACAGAGTTGGGGGAGCGCTCCCATGCGGTGCAGGATGCCGGGCATGACTCCGTCTCCCTCGATTCGCCCGTACCGCCGCGAGGACCGGCCGGCCCTCGACGACATCTGCGTCCGCACCGCGCACAACGGGCGGGACGCCCGTCCCCTGTACCGGGACCCGGGCATCCTCCCGGCGATCTTCGCCGCCCCCTACGTGCACCTGGACCCCGAACTGGCCTTCGTCCTGGACGACGGGCGGGGGCGTGCGGTCGGCTACGTCCTCGGCACCGCCGACACGGAGCGCTTCGCCCGGGACTTCCGGGCCGTGTGGCTGCCCCGGGTCGCCGACCGCTACCCCGAGCCGGCCGGGCCGCCGGCCACGAGGGACGAGGAGATGGCCCGGCTCCTGCACCACCCCGAGCGGATGTCCGTCCCCGCACTGGCCGCCTATCCGGCCCATCTGCACATCGACCTGCTGCCCGACCGGCAGGGTCTCGGTCACGGCCGGGAGCTGATGCGGACGTTCCTCGAGGCGCTGGACGACCGCGGGGTGCCGGCGGTCCACCTGGTGATGGTGAGGGCCAACACGTCCGCCAGGGCCTTCTACGACCGGATGGGCTTCCACGAGATCGAGGTGCGCATCGACGACTCCGTCGTCTGCCTCGGCCGCTCCACCCGGGACCGCGACCGGCTGTGACGGACGGGTGGCGGCCGGCTCCGCGCGACCGCAGTCGTCCCGGACGTCGGAAGGCGCCGCAAGACGTCGAACATGCCACGGCCGGCGGGGAAGTGGCGCGAACGGGTGTTGTCCCTCCGCTTCCCGGGGGGCAGCCCGTTGTGCTGAAAGCGCTCCCGTGGCTTCCCTCGTACGCGCTCCGGCGCGCTCCGGCGCGCTCCGTGCGCACCCCCACGCGCACCGGCGCCTCCGCGTGCCGGGCTCCGACGTCCGCGCACCCCCACCCGGAAGAAGAAGATCAGGAATCGGCACCTCCATGACCCGCGTGTCCGTGCCGCATCGTGGCCCGCGCTCGTCCTGGGCGTCCTCGTCGCCCTGCTGCTGTGTCGGTTCCCTGGAGCGGCACCGCGGTCGCACACGGCTCGGTGGCCGACCCGGCGTCCCGCGGCTGCGACTGCCGGCTGCGCCGGGGCAGCGACTTCCAGAATCCGGCCATGGCGCACGAGGACCCCCTGTGCCGGCAGGCGTGGCAGGACAACCCCAACGCCATGCGGAACTGGAACGGTCTCTACCGCAACGGCTCCGCCGGTGATTCCGAGGCCGTGATCCCCGACGGCCGACTGTGCAGCGGCGGACGGACCGAGGGCGGCCGCTCCACCTCCATGGACACGGCGGGCGCCTGGCGCACCACCGACGTCGACAGCGACCTCACCGTCCGGCTGCACGACCGGGCGAGCCACGGCGCGGACTCCTTCCTCGTCTACGTCACCCGGCAGGGCCCCGACCCCACCACCCAGCCGCTGACCTGGAACGACCTCGAACCGGTGGCCACCACCGGCTCGTACGGCCCGGGCCGGAACCACTCGATCCCGGTGAGCACGTCCGGCTGCGGCGGCCGCCACGTCGTCCACACGATCCGGCAGGCCTCGCCCATGGACCGGACGTACTTCCCGTGCAGTGACGTGGACTTCGGCTGACCTGCCGCTCCCCGCACCGCCCGGCCCCCGGGGTCCCCTCCGCGCACGCCGGGTCGGGCGGGACCCGGGGGCCGGGCGTGCCCGGGGAACCCCGGATCTCCCGAAGAAAACGCGAGGCGCTTGAACGCACCGCGGAGCGCCTGCGTATGAGGCGTGGGAATTCCATGCCCCCCGCCGCGACAGAAGCGTAGGAGTACCGCCTTGGCACGCAACACACGCAGACGCCCCCGAGGGCCACAGCGCGCGACCTTCGCAGCGGTCGCGCTGATCCTGGGCGGAGGGGGGTTGATGGCGGCCAACGTCTACGCCTCCGCGACGGAGGACGACGCCGGCGGTGCCGGCCGGGCGCGGGTCCTCGGCGGCGCCACCATCGACTGTCCCGACGTGGGAACCAACCTGACCACGGTCCCCGAGAAGGCGCGGCCGGCCGTCGACAAGGAACTCGCGGCGCTGGACGAGCAGATCGCCCAGGCCTACCAGCGCCTGGCGGAGTCCGCTCCGGCCATCCGGCAGGACCCCGGCGTCGCCGACGAGAAGGTCGTGGGCCCGCTCGAGGAGGAGCGCACCGCGACCCTCGACCGCATCTCGGGTGCCATGGAGCAGGAGGGCGACCGCCCCGAGGGCCTCGGTGAACTCGCCGACTGCTCCGTGGTCGACTCCGGCAACGCGTCCGACGGGTCCGGCGACGGCCAGGAGGGCGGACAGGGAGACGCGGGCGACCAGGGTGGCGACGAGGGCGCGGGCCAGGAGCAGGGCGGCGGAAACGGCGGCCAGGCGGGCAACGGGCCCGTCGCCGCGGACTTCGTGGACATCACGAGCGTCCAGCCCAACGTGACCGAGCCCGCCGCGTCGGACGACGCCTCGAAGGGCACCTTCGTCAGCAGCTGCGGCGTCAACGAGAACGGCCTGTTCAACTCGGACAACGTGATCGCGGCCCCGGGCGTCGCCAACGGCGCGCACCACTTCCACGACTACATCGGCAACCAGGCCACCAACGCCTTCTCCAGCGACGAGGAGCTGGCGGCCGCCGACACCACCTGTGAGGACCAGGGCGACAAGTCGTCGTACTACTGGCCCGTGCTGCGGCTGCAGAACGGCACCGAGGAGCAGGACGCCAACTCGCCCGGCGGCGGCATCGAGGGCAACGTCGGTGAGATCGTGACGCCCAAGGAGGTCACCCTGACCTTCGTGGGCAACCCGCAGGGCGAGGTCACGGCCATGCCGAGGCTGCTGCGCATCATCACGGGCGACGCCAAGTCCTTCGTCAACGGCCCCGCCAACGCCAACGCGTCCTGGAGCTGCACCGGCTTCGAGGACCGGCAGCTGGCGGACAAGTACCCGCTGTGCCCGCAGGGCAGCGACGTGGTCCGCACCTTCGACTTCCAGAGCTGCTGGGACGGCCGCAACACCGACAGCGCCAACCACCGCACGCACATGGCGTTCGCGGACGCCCAGGGCGCCTGCCCGTCCGGCTTCACCCCCGTGCCGCAGCTGGTCCAGCGCATCGTCTACGACGTCGACGCGCCCAGCCTGGACGACGGCGGAGCGACGACCCCGCTGTTCGCCGTGGACTCCTTCCCGGAGCAGCTGCACAAGCCGGGCACCGACCACGGCGACTTCATCAACGTCTTCGACGAGGACCTGATGCAGGAGATGGTCGACTGCATCAACAGCGGCCGTACCTGCGGTGCCGGCACCGGTGGCGGCGAGCAGCCGGGTGAGGACCCACAGGAGGAGCCCACCGAGGCGCCCGGGGCCCCCGGTGAGGGCGACGGCAACGGCGGCGGCGACCAGGGCAACGGCGGCAAGGACAACGGCGGCGACCAGGGCAACGGCGGCGGCGACCAGGGTAGCGACGACCAGGGCAACGGCGACCAGGGCAACGGCGGCGGCGACCAGGGCAGCGGCGGCAAGGACAACGGCGGCGACCAG